>JARRLJ010000093.1:0-6623 GCA_037387025.1 Gemmatimonadales bacterium | reverse complement strand
TTATGCTTCAGCGGCGGTTTGACTTGGCTACCGAACCGTAGACTATAAGTATTTGACAAATAATCACTTACGATGCAAGGGGTTAGTTTGACCGTGGCCCCCTGTCCCGGCTCCGTCCTTGCATTTCCCCGGGACGCATCAGGCTGGCTTTAACCGAAAGCCTTCCCAAATATGGTACTGACCCTCCTATGAGTGCACTGGATACGGGGACGACATTGACGAGCAGCAAACTACTACTGCGAGCCCTCTCATTGGCGCTGGCGGTCGGGACAACTTCAGTCACTGCTTCGGCGCAGAGCATCGTTGCCGGTAGCATGGCCGGGGTGACCACAGACAGCGTCGGCAACCCTTTGAGTGGAGTTCACCTCATCCTTACCCAACTACCTATGGCGACGCTGCGCTCAAGATCGGTGGGCGGGAGGGAGGCAGGGTGTTCACCGGCTTGGAGATAGGGCGGTTGCCGTACCGGTCCCGGGAGCTTTCCGAACTCGGGAAGTTTGCCAGCAACTCGAGTGCATCTCTGGCAATCGAAGGATTGCCGAGCCAGTTCACTGGGTACGTGGTTGACGGGGCGTTGTACCAGAGTGCGCTGCACGGCGGGTTGCCGCAACAGGACTTTGCTACCGCTGGATTCGCCATGTCGCAGTTCGAGCAGGCTCAAATGGTGACGGACGGTGTGGACGTCGAATACCACGGTATGCCAGGTGCCTCACTCAGCGCGTTCTCGCGCCGCGGAACGACGCAGCTCGAGTTTGGTGCCTATGCTGATTGGGCAGGCTCAGCTACATCCAGCGCAGACTATCTGAGTGGAAGCGGCCTGTCTTTCAATTCGGCGCGCGGTGGAATTGTGGCTTCAGGACCGATCGTGACCGACACGTCACACTTTGTGGTCGGTTTCGAAGCCCGCCGGCTCGAGACGCCCCTCCCGAGTGTCTGGGAGGCCACGAGCCTCGACACGGCGTTCGTCACTGTTGCCGCAGACTCCTTTGGAGTGAATCTGGCTGACTACCTCGAGCCGCGATTGTCGTCTGCCAACCTCTATTCCGGCTTCGGCAGGATCGATTGGCAATTCGGCGAGACAACGGCTCTGATGGTGAGGGCAGAAGGTGCCTCTCTTGAGACTACAGACCCGGTGCTCGGCCGCAAGAGAACCCCGACGCGGGGTGTGGCGTTGGACGGCTCAGATATCTCCGGCGGTGCATCTCTGGCCACCATGATATCGCGACTGTTCGGGCTGGAATTGAGGGTGGGGGTGATCTCCAGCACGCGCGAATACTCTGCGGGTGACCTGCCGGTCACCTCGCTAGCCGAGGGTCCTATTGTTCTGGGTACCGACCCGGTAAGCCCTGCGAAGATCAACCGGTTTGCGGTCTGGGCTAACGAAGTACTGCACTTTCGAATCCCCGGGCACAGAATGAAGCTGGGTGGGACAGCCCGGATCTCCGCGCTGGATTACACCTATACGCCTTGGAGGGACGGCGGCTTTTCCTTCGGTAGTGTGGATGACTTCGCTAGTCGGCAAGGACGGTATACCCATTCCCTGAGCGCGGCTCCTACGGGAAACTTCAGCACAGCCGAAATCGGGGGCTACCTGCAAGACACCTGGACCCCGCTGCCAGGGGTATCGATCACCGGCGGGTTCAGGCTCGATTGGGAGATGCTGCCTGAGGAAGAGGTGTGGGCCAATGAGGATTGGCTGACATTGACGGGGTTGCGGACCGATTCGTTTCCCTCGACCATGTTCAAGTTCAGTCCCAGAGCGGGACTCACCGTGGAACGGTCGTCATACCAGGTGAGGGCCGACTGGACGATTCACTATGGGGCTGTCGATCCGTGGAGTTTTGCCGAGGCAGTTACCACGAGTCGCGGCATCGATTCGCAGAGGGGATTCAACCAGCTCAGCAGTTGGCCCAACCCTCCGGACTCGATGTCGGCACCGGTGCTTGGCTCCACACTGACGGTACTCGGTCCGAATCAAAAGCCTCCGCGCACCATCAGGACCTCTCTCGGATTCACTGCGGCCGTCGGTAGTAGCACGACGTTCGATATTTCTGGTGCTTATCGGCACACGGACTACTTGCTACGACGCCACAACCTCAACCTGGCGACGTTGCCGTCGGGACAGGATCAGTTCGGACGTGACATGTATGGTACCACGAGCCAGGTTGGTGGGATCGTGGGGACCGTGCCGGGGTCGAACCGCCGCTTCGCGGCGTTCGATGTCGTCAGTTCGCTGGATCCCGACGGTTTCTCCGACTACTGGGGAATCTCGGTGGGGCTGCAGAGACGCGTGGGCAGTAGCTTCCATTTCTTTACCAGCTACACCTATTCACAGACCAAAGACAACTGGCTGTCGGGTCTCGGGGGACCACCCGAATCCCAATTCACTCCGTTTCCCGACAGCCTGAGAGAAGCGGATTGGGCCGATGGACGCTCGGACTTCGATGTACCACACGTGCTGACGCTTGGTGCTGAGTTCGATCTGGGGCTGATCCGTCTGGGCGCATTTTACAGAGGGCAGTCCGGTCTACCGTTTACCCCCGGCTTCCGGAACGGGCAAGACATGAACGGTGAAGGTTCCTTCACCAATGATCCCGCATTCGTGGACAACCAGATTGCTGGCGTTGCAGAGCTGATGTCCGAGTGGAGCTGCCTGGAGCAGCAGATCGGTCAGTTTGCGGTACGCAACTCGTGCCGCGGCCCCACGATAAGCACCCTCGACGTGCGAGTGACGTTGAGCACAATACGGATAGGGGGAAGCCCCGTCGAACTCGTCGTGGATGGATTGAATCTGCTGGACTCGGACGTGGATCAGCTGGATGGAGCGCTCTTCCTGATCGATCCCAATGGAACTACGACCATAGACCAGGTGACGGGAACCGTAGATGTCCCGTTGATAGTAAATCCCAATTTTGGAAAACCCTTGGTACGGTACTCCACGGGGAGGGCCGTGCGGCTTGGCGCTAGAGTGAACTATGATTGAACAGAAATCAGATAGCGGTGGGTGGGAAATGGTAGACCTCCGCTGGCTGACAATAGGGCTTCTCGGTGCACTGTCGCTATCACAGGTGAGCTGTGGCAACGCCGGTGCCGATCTGGTGACGTCGATCGAGGCATCGGGCAGCCTGTCGGGCACCGTCTTTTTTGATGCCAATGGGACGGGGGATCAGGATGCGACGGACGTAACACTGGTCGGAGTCGATATCTCCCTGGTTCTGGCCGGAACGGCCGACACTGTTCAATCCGCGACGTCAGATCAAGACGGAGTGTTCGGTTTTGCCGACGTTCCCGTTGGAAGCTACCGAGTCGTAGTGGACACGAGCACAATTGGCGATTCGACAATTGTCTCCGTGATAGACCCGCCTACGAGGGACGTATCCCGCGACGATACGGTCACCGTCGACGTCGCCATCAGTTTCCCCAAGGTCTCGACGACGCAAGCTCGCGGACTTCCCATCGGCACCAACGTGTTCATAGACGGGATTGCGCTGAACGACGTACTAACGTTCGGAGACTCGACCGTTCACGTTGCCGACACAGCGGGATCCATTCGCGCAATTCGGTCCGGCTTGGGTGGCCTGTCCGCCGCCGATAGCGTCAGATTGCGGGGGAAGATAGCCACTCGTTCCGGGCAGACCGTGATCGATTTGGATCGGCAGAATCCGTTCATTCTGGCACTGGCGGAGGTGCCGGCCCCCGATACGGTCACGACGGCTGAAGCGCTCGATGCCAAGGGCGATTTGCTCGACGCCGCCTTGGTGCGCATTGACAGTGCACACATTGTCGACACTGCGACCGTGAGCGGAAGTTTGGTTGCCACCGTCAGCGACGGCACCGGACCACTACAGGTCGTATTCGACGAGGATATACTGTTCGATCTCGGGCCGTACCTCGTGCCCGGAGCGGATCTCAGATGCAACGGAGTGCTCGTCCCGACGGCCTTGGGCGATTGGCAGTTGAAGCCGCGGTTCGACCTGGATGTGGAGATACTGGCGCCGATCATATCCATCGCCGAGGCCCGCACCAGACCGCTCGGTTCAACGGTGTTCGTAGAGGGCGTCGCCCTAAACAGTTGGGGCTGGTTCGGCGCCGACCCTGGCGGAGGCGCCACAGTGCACCTGGCGGATACCTCGGCCGCCATACGGGCAACGAATGTGGGAACCAGCGTGACCTTGCGTGACAGCATCGGTGTCATTGGCACGATCGGGCTGGTGGATGGCCAACCGGTCATCATTAACCCCACCATCGTCCCGCTTGCGCAGCTAGTGCTCAACCGCTTGCCACGCGGGATCGCGACTGGCAACGTGCCGGACGCGCTGGGCAATACGCAGGATGCGGCGCTAGTCAGAGTGCTGAACGCAACCATCCAAGCCACGTCGATCGTCGGTGGGGACCGCCACTACACCGTCGATGACGGCACGGGGTCCGCCACGGTAGTGATCGATGTGGATCTTCCGGACTTCGGAGGATTCGACTTCTCCACGTGGACCGTCGGGGCTAGGATGACGGCCACCGGCCTGCTGGTTCCAACCGGCGGAGGAGTCTGGGTACTCAAGCCGAGACTACTTGAGGCATTGGGATTAGACCCGCCGGGCCCGGTACCGGCGGATGTGACGATCCAACCGTAATAGGGTAATCGGCGCCTGCCCTCACGGAGCAGGCGCCGAGCCTTCAGCTGAGCCTTCCTTCAAGTCGAGTCACTCTTTTGACACAGACTGGACTGTATCATCCGCATTCACGATGCGATCGCGGTAGTAGTAGCTGATCGTGAGGAACAGGGCTCCGAATCCCAGAAACAGGAGTATTCTGAGGAACGGGTCGACTCGGTCTAGATCGACCAGGAACAGTTTCGCTACGGCTACCAGAAGTGTGGCGAGTCCGGCCTTGCGTGTCTTGACCGATGCCGACAGTAGGAGCAGTCCGTAGACGCCAAAGCAAGCCGTGACTATGGCTTGACCCGAGGGCAGCGCGGCGAGCTCCCGCCACAACCAGCCCAGGAAGCCAACATGTGCCGCCAACAGGTACCATTTGGTTGCGTTGCTTCCACTCCAAAGAGAAGCAGCGAGGAACCCCAGCACCACCCCGGCGTCGCTCAGCCCCCGTGCGGTGAACACCGCGGTCTCGGCTCCGCCCTCGCCGGTCATTCGTTGAAACAGCCACAGCCCGACAATGAGCGACAGGATGTGGCCGCACGCTGCCAGCGCCGTCTCATCGAGGCGCTGCCCGGCATAGAGAAACCCGACTGCCAGCGTTGCCCACGAGAGAATCTGAAGGTGTTCACCGAAGAACAACGCGGCGGCAATCACTGTCAGAATAGCAACCCCAACCATGTGAGCCGATGAGAGCAATCGAAGATCGGTCTTGGGACGGAAGACCCTCGCCCCCACGGCGTACAAGATTGCCGCTGCAACGGCGACTGCACCCCAGATCGCGTCGCCAACCTCCCACGTTGCTCGGGACAGGAACAGTACGCCGACCGGCAACGCTGCTGTGAGCACCGCTACGTCGCCGTGACGGTGTGCGGGACCGCCGCTGCGGGACAACTGGTCCGCCAGCCAAGACTTCGGCGTCGGCCACTCGGCTGGGTTCTCGCTGGCCAGCCACGCCCGCCCTACGGGAACCAGCCACCACATGAGCCAAGCCACACCTATGCCGGCCTGTAGCGCCCACCGGTCGCTTGGTGTGGAGTTCGCGAATGCTATGAGGAAGATGGTCCAGCCGCCCACAACGGAAGTCCAAAGCAGCGATCTCCAGCCCTTCACGAGGTAGATGCCGCTGGTTCCCAGTAACACCAGGCAGGTGTATCCGACCAGAGCGGGCACTGATCCTTCTCCGGTGTAGAGGAAGACCGGCGTTCCGAGCCCGCCGATGGCTCCCAAGACGCCGAGTGCCGCTCCATCTTCATGGATCCCGGCCCAGAATGTGAATCCCGTGACCAGCACCATGAAGGCGAAAGCCACCGGATAGCTGAACACGTGCAATAGTTGAAACGAGGCGAATCCAGTTACGTACCAGGCTGCGGAAGCGCCCCCCAACATCAACTGGCTGAACCACCGCTCCTTACGCCGTCGCCGTACCGTGACACCGATCGCCGCGAGCGCGACGCCCAAAGTGATGCCGATCCCCACACGGATCGGTGGGGTCAGCCACCCCTGATCGATTGCGTAGTCGAACAAGAAGACGACGGCCAACAGCACCAGGCCGATGCCCAGACGGCTAATCCAAAACTGCGGACCGCGTGCCACGAGAAGTCGCCACTGTGACTTTCCCGCATGAGGCACCGTGCGTCTCTGGGCGAGCATGGGGTCTGCTGTGCCGGGGTGCTGTGGTAAGGGTCCGGACGGTGCTTCGTGTTGCCGACGGGCGTCGGGTGCAAAGCGATTTGCCAGCGCTTCGGTCAGGGCTTGTAGTCTGCGCTCGATGTCTGCCACAGCCTGTTCGAGCTTGCCGAGCCGTTCCTCGGTCGAAGGCGAATTGGGTTGGTCCATAGGCAGCAAAGCTACGGCCACCTCTGGGTTCGGCAAGCTCGTGCGTTACCGCGTTGGGCCAGCGGTTCGGTGGGAGCCGCTACCTGATGACTATTGGTTCCGAGAACAACTCATGTTAGGGGGGCCGGAGTTGCA
>JARRLJ010000092.1:7849-12023 GCA_037387025.1 Gemmatimonadales bacterium | reverse complement strand
CCCACAGCCGGAAGGGACCACAGTAGTGCTTCACTCCCGCATTGTCGCGCAACAGTCGTTGTTGGCCCGCTACGGATGGCTGATTGCCGCCGTTGTAGCTACCAGTACGTGCTCGGACTCGTCATTGGCGCCCAGTGGGCATGCGAGTGCCAGCTTCGACGTTCAGTCGCTGATGGCCGCCGCCCAGGTCTCTCCCATCCCCATCGACACTTTCGTCATTGAATTCCGTCGATTCAGTGACTCGGTCTTGGTCGTGAGCGACACTGTCGATGCTGATTCCTTGGGGATCTCCGCGGACGCAGACAGCGTGGTGCTGGACGTGCTGCTCCCGCTGCAATGGGACACGGAGCAATTCTACCTCTACTTGGCGGTCATAGGCGAAGGCACGGTTTGGCTCGAGGTACGCGAAGTGGTAACGGCCACTGTAGGGGAACCCACGACGACGCCTGAGCTCGTTCCAGCTTTCGTTGGCCCTGGATTCGATGCGACGAGTGTAACCATATCTCTCTCAGATACGACGATTACCGGTGGAGACAGCATTCTGGTCACCGGCTCGGTGTTCCGAAATCAAACTGAGATCGACGAAGCGCCCGTGCGCTTCGAATCGAACGACGAGAGCCTCGTGCCGTCCCCTCAACAAGTCGGGAGAAATCAAGCATGGGTCAAGGCACCGGCGGCAGTGACCGACAGCGCAACGATCACGGCAATAGCAATCACCGCAGGTGACGCCCTAGCCGACAGCGGAACACTGCGGTTCTTTGCCCGACCAAGTGAATTGGTTCTCGTATCAGGCGACAATCAGAACATGAATCCTGGTGCTAGTGCGACCAGTCCGCTCGAGGTTCAGGTCGTGGACGCCGCCGGTGACCCGTTCGCACGTGGCTACCAGATCGTCTTCAGCGTGACGGCCGGTCCCAGTGGCACAGTCGTGGCGCCTGAGACCACGATGACCGGCACGGCAGGAATCGCCAGAACGACGCTCACCGCCGGAGACGCTGCGGGCATCGTTCAGATCACGGCCCAGGCGCAAGACCTCATTGGATCGCCAGTCATTTTCACCGCCACGGTCGGCGGCGTTACAGGTCCGGCGTCGATCTCGGTCAACGCCGGTGACGGGCAGTCCGCAATCGTGGGCACGACCCTGACAACTGCACCATCCGTAATCGTTGAGGATTTGAGTGGCGCACCCGTTCCCGGTGCAGAGGTGACGTTTGCTGTGACGAGCGGAGGCGGAACCGCGTCCGGGACCGTGGATACGACCGACACGGGTGGCATAGCAATGGTCGGAAGCTGGACACTGGGACAGACAGCCGGCGCTAACACCCTCACCGCGACGACCGCCGGACTGCAACCCCTGACGTTCACAGCGACGGGAACCGCCGACGTTCCGGCAGCGCTGTCAGTGGTTTCCGGAGATAACCAGATCGCGGATGGCGGCACTACACTCCCGATGCCGCTCGTAGTCGAGGTGCTGGATCAGCATGGTAACCCCGTACCGACTACCACCGTTGACTGGTCAGTCTCACACGGCTCCGTGAATCCCACCAGTAGCTCGACCGGTGCGACTGGCAGGGCACAGACGTCGTGGACCCTCGGCACGAATGCTTCGGTCCAGACAGCTAGTGCAACGGTATCCGGTTTGACGCCGGCCGTCTTCACGGCAACCGCCACATTCCAGAATCCGACAATTCTGCTATACCTGGTGGGGACTAACCGCATATCGGTCGGCGGGACGGGCGATCTCGAGGTGACGCTGTCCTCCCCCGCTCCCGTGGGCGGAGTCACCGTAACGATAACAAGCGACAATTCGGGGATAGTCGCCGTCCAGTCACCGGGCACTGTGTTCGTTGCCGAAGGCACAGCAACCGGCCAGATAGGCCTCGACGGCGTGTCGGCCGGAGCTACTATCGTGCGGGCAAATGCGACGGGCTACGTCGAGGGAACACTGTCAGTTGAGGCTTCCCAACTCGTTTTGAGTCTCCCCACCACTCTGAACGTTCCGTTTGGAGGAACCGCATCGATTCCGGTACAGATATCTACGCCGGCACCGGTAGGTGGAGAAGTTGTGTCGCTCGTTAGCAGCGACCCGTCGCTCGTGAGTGTGCTCACACCAAGCGTCACTATCCCCGAGGGCTTGCAGACGGCGAATGGCACCGTGTCGGGCGTCTTGCCCGGCGCAGCAACCATAACCGCAACAAGCGCCACCTACGGTTCCGCTCAATCCAGCGTCTCGACCACGGCGAATCTGAACATCGTCCAGTCCTCGACGACCATCAACCCGAGCTTCGGCACTGACATACAAATCCGGCTAGAGAGTGCGGGACAGCCGATCGCGGCTCCACCCGGAGGCATATCGGTCACGTTGACGACGGCGGACCCGACATGTGTGACCGCAGCATCACCTGCTCTCATCCCCGCCGGCTTGGTGGACGTGACGACCGCTGTGAGCTACGGCGGAAGTGCCACGCTCGCTTGCTCGACGACGCTCACGGCAAGTGCGACGGACATTGCGCCCGACAGCATCAACGTCACAGTCAATCCAGCACCAGGTATCACGGTTGGCGCTCGCACTGTGGGTGGCGGATTGCAGGCTGCCACATCGGTGTCTCTGGGCGCTTCGAATCACGGCGGTGTGGATGTAGTCATCACCAGTTCCAATCCGTCGGTGATGTTGGTATCACCCGACGCCTCCACGGCGGGCACCGCGTCGATCACCATACCCGTGGCCGACGGGTTCACCTCGATTGGCTATTACGTCCAGGGTGTGGAGGGTGCTACCGGTACGGCGGTAGTGACGGCCACCGCTCAAGGCTTCACCGACGGCACGGGCACGATCACCGTGGTGCAACCGGCTGTGCAATTGGCCAGTGTCACGACGAATACCACCACGTTGTCGCCCGACGACCCGTTCTGGGTTGGGGTCGGGATACCCAACGGTCAGCAGACAGCCATCACCGAATGGCAGGCCGTGCGGGTCGGTGGATCGTACACTGCCACGGTGACGAGCAGTGACGCTGCTGTGGGTCAGTTGGTGACGACGGCTCTCACGGGCGCGTCGGTGACGGTCGATATCCCCGAGGGGACGTCAAACTCGGCGACGTCGGTTGCAGGAGGCGGCGTGGCGTTCGATCCGCTCACAGCAGGCACAACCACAGTGTCGGCCGCCATAACGGGGTTCCTCATCCTGCCCACGGCTTCACAACTCGTGACGGTCAATCCCTAGGTCTCCCCTGCCCCCACGGAGAGAAAAAGGAGGCGAAGTCACCTGCTGGCCAAGCCACCAGCCGTTTCACCTCCGTCGATAATGCATGTCTGACCGGTGATGTATGCGGCCTCGTCCGAAGCCAGAAACGCGAACAGCGCTGCCACCTCCTCGGGTTGTGCGTGCCTACCCAGCGGTATCTTGGCGTTCACTTCCTGCATCATCTCAGGCGTGTATTCGGCTTGCTGCATCGGTGTCAGCACGTACCCGGGGCAGACGGCGTTAACGCGGATCTTTGGCGCAAGCTCCAGCGCCATGGAGCGTGTCAATTCTACCACGCCCGCCTTGGACGCATTGTAGTCAGCGTAGAACGGATACCCCACCAATGCGTTGGTCGAGCCCATGTTCAAGATCACCCCACCCTTACCCACCAACATCCGCGTCGCCGCCTGTTGAGCCACGAAGAACACACCGTTCAGATTGACTTCGATGACACGCTGCCATTCCTGCGGCGTGATCTCGGTGAAAGATGGATGCCTGATGCTGATTCCCGCATTGTTGATGAGAACGTCTGGCCCACCCAACATCCGGTCCAATTCCTGAAACGCATGCCCAACCGAATCAGGGTCAGACACGTCCGCTTCAATCGTGCCACTCAAGTCAGATATATCGCGACCGATCTCGGCCAGCCCATCCCGATCCTTGTCCAGTACGACCACCTGGGAACCTTCGTCGACAAAGCGCGCGGCAGTTGCCGCTCCAATGCCGCTCGCTCCTCCCGTGATCAGTACTCGTTTATGTGTCAGCCCTCGCACTCGTTCTCCTTACACGGCACCGGCCAGGCCACCACCGTCAACTACGAGAGATGCTCCGGTTACGAACGATGCTGCGTCGCTCGCCAGATAAAGGACGGCTCGCGCTACGTCCTCGGGCACGCCTGCTCGCGACAACGGCCGGCTGGCCGCATCGGCC
>JARRLJ010000092.1:0-7832 GCA_037387025.1 Gemmatimonadales bacterium | reverse complement strand
GCCAGAAACCGGTCGATAGGCTCTCCCATTTGCTCCGCCTCCCGTCGCAGCATAGGCGTGTCTGTGTCTCCGGGGCAAATGCAGTTCACCCTGATATTCTGCTCCCCGTGGTCGAGTGCCATCGCCTTGGTGAGCTGCACAACTGCACCCTTGGAAGCACAATACGCCGCTGCCCGCGCGCCACCAGTCAGGCCCCATCCCGACCCGGTGTTGATGATTGCACCGCCTCCCCCACGCGCCATGATCGGGATGACGTACTTCGACATCAAGAAGACCGACCGGACGTTGACTGCCATGATGCGGTCCCACAAATCCTCGCTCAGCTCGACTACCGAAGCTCGATGGATGATCCCGGCGTTGTTGAATAGGATGTCTATCCTCCCGAACTCGCTCGCCGTTGCTTCGGCTGCACGACCGCAATCGCCCGCGATGCTCACGTCACCTTGCATCAGGATCGACCTGGCACCACCGTTGGATAACTCTTTGACGACTTGTTTGCCGGCCTCCTCGTTCGAGTCCATGACTGCGACGCTGGCGCCCTCTCTCGCGAACAGGTTGGCAGTCGCGCGACCGATTCCCGATGCGCCGCCAGTAACGAGTGCAGCCTTGCCCGCGAGCAACCCCTGCGTCAATCGAGCTTCCTCAGGGTTTTTCTCACAGCGGACAAGGTCGCATCAACGTCGTCTTCTGTATGGGCCAACGAGGCCACGGAGTGCAGTGCAGCCGAAGGGGATATGTACACACCGTGCTGAAACAGCTGCAGGGCGAAACGCTGGTATTTGCCCCGGTCAACGTGAGCGCAAAACTCCCTGTAGTCGCGCACAGCGCCCTGGGTCGTGAACATTATCTGGAACATCGGCCCTACCTGCTGAACGATCGCGCCAATTCCGGTTTCCGCAAACAGATCGCGAAGACCGGAGCATAGCATTTCCCCTATGTGCCAGGTGTGTGTGAAATATGTGCCGGCCGAATCCCCAAGCAACTCGAGGCTGGCGCGAGCCGCATATAGGCCGACACGCGACGCGTTCTGCGTCCCGTAATGAAGCACTCCGCCCCACGCGAGTGCTTCCATGATCTCGGCCTTGCCAACAAAGGCGGCCACGGGAAGACCGGCGCCGAGCGCCTTGCCAAAGATGGAAATATCGGGCACCAAGCCGTACTGCTCCTGGCATCCTCCCGGTGCCACGCGGAACCCCGTCACCGTCTCATCGAGTACGAGCAGAATGTCGTGGGCGCGAGCTAAGTCGCTCTGGCCGACGAGGAAGCCAGGCTGGGGCGGGATAACCCCCATGTTGGCCATGATTCCCTCAGTGATCACCGCAGCTATCTGACCTCGGTTGGACTCGATCACTCGTTCTACAGCCGCCAGATTATTCCAAGGAACGACAATCGTGTCTTCCAAAGCATGACGATTGAGTCCTGACGACTCCGCTATCTTGATCGGATCGTTGGGGTGTCCTAAGGACACTAGCTGATGCGGGTGCGCATTGACCAGGAAGTCGTCGTACCAACCGTGGTAATGCCCTTCGAACTTGATGAGCTTCGGTCTGCCCGTAAACCCACGAGCCAATCGGACGGCGGCCATCGCGGCCTCGGTTCCGGTATTTGCGAACCGCACGCGCTCGGCGCTGGGTACTAGCTTCTGGATCAGTTCAGCGACCTCGACTTCAATCTCAGTCGCTGCGGCGAACAGGGTGCCCCCGGCGGCGGCCTGATTCACCGCCTCCACGATGGCCGGGTGGGCGTGGCCCAGTGGAAGAGCACCATAGGCCATCATCCAATCCACGTACGCGTTGCCATCGACGTCAAAGATCCGAGCGCCCTCACCGCGCTCGATGAACAGCGGATACTCGCCGTAGTTGGCGGGCCCGCGCGAAGGTGAGCTGCCACCCTCTACCATCACCTCGATCGCGCGCTGGAACAAAGATCTCGATATCTCGGTCTTGTAGGTCAATCAGGCCTCTTTCCCGGATGAGACTGCTGAGTCTGTGTGAATAGGTCGACGCCGCACTTACGGCCGTACTCTTTGAACCGGGCTCTCATTTCTGCCGCACGGCCTTCAATCTCGTTCGGCTTGAGTCGCTCGCAGTCATAGCCCAATTCCTCTAGCAGTATAGCAGCGCTATCGGAACGGAACACTACAGTACCGTCCGGTTCAATTCGTTCTATTCCGTCGTAACGGTGAGACCTCTCATTGATGGCAACCGCATCCTCGAGTGGCAATCCCTCTATGTCGAAGAGATCGACACCGCTGTTACTGACCCACACCGGGTAGCCACCTGGTAGGCCATTGGGACCGGGCACGTGCAAGAATGTCGGCTCATTCGAGCTGAGCGCTCGCAGCAGCCTCACCGTAGTCCCTGCTGTGAGGAAGTGGATCACCCGTCCGGTAGCTACCGGAAGCTGTGCGAACAACAGTTCATCCGGTCGCACAGCGGCAGTCACGTCCGCTCCGTCCCACTCCACTCTGATGAAGTACGGCGGATGACCGTCCTCGCCTAACCACATTACATAGCGCTGCAATGCGTGGTGCGCCACCAGCGTGACACTCACTCTGTCCAACCCGGTTCCGAGCTGCCGTGCAGCGAGGAGACGCACCTTCGGTACTATCTCACTAAGGTTCCCGACTCCGCAGGTGGGTGCCAGTCCCATTCGGCCCAGCACGCAATTCACCACGTCCGGGAACGGAGCCGTGAGCACCAGCCCATCGTAGGAGGCTTTGCGGATCCCTTGCATGAGTTTCAACGTCAGAACCGAATGCACTGGGAACCAGACGCCGAAGCCTGCGCTCTTGAAGAGCCGAGCTTTCGCGGGTGGTAAGAGGTCGGGCAACCACCATGTCTGCAGCGACGCCGTTGACAGCACTATGTCAGGACGTTCCCGATGAACAACGTCTGCGACGGCATCAGTGTCTGTTAGATCGAGCGGAATGAAGCTGATTGATGGATCGTAGCCCTGAGCAACCGCCCCCAGCTGCGCAAGGTTGCAGCGAGCTACTGCGTCGTGAGCAGTGACACTGCCGACGACAATGCGATCGAGCCACGGTTGCCTAGCTAGTAGCTCGAGAATGACGCCACCGAGATCTCCGAGTCCAACGAGCATCACGGTGAGCTGTCCCAGGCCAGCCGTTCCCACAGTGTCTGTCCGCTCTCGTTCGCTCTGGTGGGAGACCTACTGTTGTCGCCAGTCCCGCCTGAATATCTGGACGTGCCCGCAGCTATTGCAAGCCTCGATGTGCCAAGGAGCTTTCCGCGTATCCGCGTGGCCGAAATCGCTGGGGCTACGCGTCACGTACTTTCCCTGAAGACACACCATGCACACGCGGTCTGCGAGCGACCTCCGGTCCTGCAGGGGCTCCGCTGCTTCGCCCATCGCTGTTCCTCTCTTTCCAAAGAACGTGCTACGTCTCTCTGACAAATGTCCGTTCCAATATCATATCTCTCGCTGACTGTCATGGCGAGTGGCCTAGCTCAGACATCCCACACGGTCTGGAAAGAAGCAGATGGTGATTCAACATGCTCGATGTCGTGGATGCGCCTCACGTCTACCCGTATCCTCCCTCTTCGCGTCTCACGGTACATGTCGGTGAACTTCGCGTCCCATTCCACCTCGTCTGCAACATAGGAAAACCAGGTGTGGACCCTCTGCGAGAACGTATCGTCTGTCGCGTTGACGAAGACGATGAACTCGGCTCCGCGGGCACGCAGTTGGCCCGACGACAGGTCGTGCAGCGGGCTGCTTTCGTCAATGCTGTGAACCACGGTCCAATGGAGAGGAAAGAGGGCCAGCTTGCTGCGCTCCAACTTCAACTCATGAAACCGCCGCCTCTTCAGTTTCCCACTCATCTCAGCAAGGCTGACAAGGACGCGGACCTCAACGTCGACCAACTCGCTCCGGCCCCCGTTCACTAGACGCAGCTTGAAGCTGGACCGCGCTTCGCCGGGTTCGATCACAGCGCGGTTGCTGAAAATGATCGTTGCGGCCGGTCGGGACACCCTGGCAAACACAAGGGCCGCGATCATCCCGATTCCGGCCATCCCCATGAAGGCCTCTATTGCCACGATGAGGTTCGCGTCGATCCCGTTGGGATACAGGTGTCCGTATCCCACCGTGGTGATCGTCTGGACACTGAAGAAGAACGCTGTGAGAAACCGCTCAGCCAGATCGCCACTCACCGCTCCCGCTATCGCGTCCGAGCCAGCAAGCATGTATGCGGTCGCGAACATGACGTTGGCCAGCACGTAAGCCGAAACCAGCACCGCAGTGAAACTCGTCCAGGATATGTTCAACAGAAGCTGGTAAATCCTAAACGACTGAAAGAACGGCAGGCCCTTCCGGGCGACATTGAACGAGCCGTCGCGGTTCACTAAGCGAAGCCCCGGTTCCGTCCCTACCCGCGAACCGAAACCAGGATCGTCCTTATCGACTATCGAGGGGTCGATGCGCGATATCGCCATCGGATGGTGCCCTCCCAATCGTTTAGCAATGTCCGGCAGTTAACTACTATGCCTCCTCAGCTTCTTCCTTCTCCAACACGGCCCTCATTTCGTCGAATCTCCTGCTCACCTCACCGTCGGGTTGAGGATATTCCAGGCGCAACTGCTTGATTGACTCGACGACCGTCTCGGCCACCAGCATTCTCATGTACGGCTTGTTGTCGGCCGGGATTGCATACCACGGCGCCCACGGGCACGATGTCCCGTTGAGCGCCTCTTCGTAGGCCATCATGTAACGACCCCAAAACCGTCGCTCCCTAACATCACCCACAGAGAACTTCCAGTTCTTGTCGGGCTCCTCGAGACGTGATAGAAACCGCTTTCGCTGTTCATCACGTGACACGTTGAGCCAGAACTTGAGAATCAGCGTTCCGGACTCGGCCAAGTGTTCTTCATGATTCCGAATCGACTCGAGTCTATCTTGCCAGATCTGGTCTGGATCGAAGGGAGGCAAGTGTTGGTGTTCCAGAAGCTCCGGGTGCACTCTTACGACCAATACCTCCTCGTAATAGCTGCGGTTGAACACTCCGATCCTACCTCGCTCCGGCAGGCAACGCGACGTGCGCCAAAGGAAATCATGGTCCAGCTCGGTGGTCGATGGCTGTTTGAAGGAGTACACCTGACAACCCGCAGGATTCACACCCGTGAGAACTGCACGGATAGTACTGTCCTTTCCGGCCGCGTCCAGCGCCTGGAATACCAGCAGGACAGCATGGCGATCGTCCGCGTACAAGACTCGCTGCAACGTCTCGAGTTCTTCGGTTGCTGCCTCCAGGCGCTCGCGAGCCTCTTTCTTGCCAGGAGACCCCTTGGGCCGGGCTGTGACCGCGGCCGCGACCCTGAACGACCCGTCAAATGGCACGAGGTAGGGACTGTCAACGGCTTGGAACATTCCGCCTCCGGGAGACCGAGCGTGGGGAATAGGATACAACGAGTCCCGGCACGGGGACATACCCGCGCCGGGACTGCTTGCATCAAGGTGTCAATTAGACGACGCCGTACGCCAACATCGCGTCGGCTACTTTCACGAAACCGGCGACATTCGCGCCCTTGACGTAGTTGACCCAATCACCCTCATCACCGTATTCGACACACTTCTCGTGTATGTTCTTCATGATCTGGACCAGCTTGCCGTCTACCTCCTCACGCGACCAGCTGATGCGCATAGCATTTTGACTCTGCTCGAGTCCGGACACTGCTACACCCCCGGCGTTGGCAGCCTTACCGAGTCCATACATGACCTTGTTCTTCATGAAGACCTTCACCGCGTCGAGATCCGATGGCATGTTGGCCCCTTCCGCCACGCCAATGCAGCCATTCTTCACCAGCGTTTCGGCCTCTTCGCCGTTGATCTCGTTTTCGGTCGCGGACGGGAACGCAAGATCGGCAGGTACCCCCCACGGCCGCTTTCCTTCGTGGTATTCGCAGCCAAACTCCTCGGCGTACTCCGATATCCTGCCGCGCCGTATCTCTTTGAGGTCCTTTATCCACTCGAGCTTCTCGGGAGTGATGCCGTTCGGGTCGTGGATGAACCCACTCGAATCCGAAGCGGTGACTGCCCTTGCGCCGAGTTGAGTGAGCTTCTCTATCGTGTAGATGGCCACGTTGCCCGAACCTGAGACCTGCATGAAATACACGGTGCCGTAACCCGTTGCCTCGGTGCGTATGAGGCTCCCGCCATAGCTCAGGCCCTTTCCCGTGAGCATTCCGGTCCATCTGTTCTGGATGCGTTTGTAGTGACCGAAAAGGTTGGCGATCTCTCGCGCGCCGACGCCGATGTCACCGGCGGGTACGTCGGTGTCCTCTCCGATGTGTCTTTGCAGCTCCACCATGAAAGACTGACAAAACCGCATGACCTCGCGGTCTGACTTGCCCTTGGGATCGAAATTCGCACCCCCCTTGGCGCCACCCATGGGTAGGCCGGTCAAGCTATTTTTGAATACCTGCTCGAAACCCAGGAACTTCAGCACGCTGAGATTCACAGTCGGGTGGAATCGCAGGCCACCTTTGTAGGGTCCAATGCTGTTGTTGAACTGAACGCGGAATCCGCGATCGGCCCTGATCTCTCCGCTATCGTCCTCCCACGTCACCCGGAAAATGATGATGCGATCGGGCTCCGTCATCCGTTCCAGGATCTTAGCCTTTACATACTCCGGATGGTCGAGGTAGAAGGGCATCAAGCTTTCCGCGACCTCCTGCACCGCTTGAATGAACTCAGATTGGCCCTGATTACGTCGTACCACTCCTTCCATGAAGCGTTTGACTTCAGCGTCGACATTAGCTGGCATTTAATGCTCTCCGTTTCAACACAGTGTTCAGCACCCGCCGCTCACCAGATACAATGCAGCCGCAATATCAGCAATACGAGTACTTGTGAAGGGCAGAGCAGCCCGATCATGAGGCGGCGAAGGTGTTGGATGAGGAATGAGTGAAACCACGAACACCATCTTCCCACATCCCAATGGGGTGAAGCGAGTCTCGCAAGGTACCGTCCGTGGCAACCCCACGATTCAGTACCGTGCAATGTACATAGTTCGGGCCACATCTCATATGTCCCGCTTCCGCGTGAGCGGGAGTCGAGCAGTGGCCGAGCTGACGCGGTCACCGCTGAGCAGCGTAACCTCCAACAACCTATTGCGAAACAATGACTTAGATGCTACGAACCGGGGTCGCTAGTGTGTCGGTAATTGAAGGTTGGTCACTACGTCCGTCAGCGTCGGTTGGGGAGTGTTTCCAGAAGCAGGCTGCGCCCAGCATCAGGGAACCATTGCACTCTGGACACGCGACTCGTGAGCCGGGATCCAAGATCATCGCCTTTATGTCCAACACATCCTCAGTCGAGTAGTTGCTCAGAGACTGCCTTCTCTCCCGATAGATGCGACGATCTTCACCGGCCCGGCGTTCAACGACGACGTTCCTGTGACGCTGGCGCCGGTCTCCCGACGTTCTCCGCTCAGCCGAACAGCGTAGGTTGGAGAGAAAGCGTTGGACTCCCTCGTAGTAGGACGCGTCGTCTTTGTCGGTCATTCAGCCCTCGAGCACGTTCGACTCTCGCACACGGCAGAAAGTTGTACCCACCGTACCTCAACCGCCAGTAGGCCAGATCTGCCAGTCTTGGGCACGCGAATGAGTGTTGTTACCTTATGCCCCGGGAGGGCTAGACCTAACTGGTAAGGCAGCGGTCTTGAAAACCGCCGGGAGCAATCCCATCGGGGTTCGAGTCCCCGGCCCTCCGTACCATGCGCCGGATGCGGTCCGTATCCGGCGTGTGTCGTTCTCCCCATGTGATCCTCATCACGTTCTTCGACCAAACCAACAGTGACGCAAGCCACAGCG
>JARRLJ010000091.1:0-6324 GCA_037387025.1 Gemmatimonadales bacterium | reverse complement strand
TGACTCCCACCGAACCCTGCAGCAGCCTCGTGGTGGTGAGCAGCTCGCGTGCTGGGTTAGCCATTTGGTAATCGGATCTCCCCGACCGCACGTCCGACCGGAACATCGTGAGAAATGCCTCCGCCCGGTCCAGATACCCGAGCGCTGCAAGCAGCTGCACTTCCGACCGGTCTGGCGCCTCGAGGGGCTCCCCGGCAACGGACACAGCGCTGGGTATATCTGTCTCTCGATTGAGCCTATCCAGGTTCACCCCGATGCCGATACCGATGGCCAGTGCCGCTGCTACACCCACACCCCATCTGAGCCACGGCGACATCAGAAAGACCACTTTCCGTGCCTCTCTCCGAGTCCTGCGGACTTCTTGGATCCGATCCCACATCAGATCCTTCGGTGTCTGCGGTGGATCGTTGTAGTCCTTGACCGCGTCCTTCAGGAACTCTTCGAACTGCTTATCAGTCATGATGCCCACTCCCCAGCGAACTCAGACAGCGCTTCGCGCAGCTTTGCTCTGGCCCTCGAAAGCTGTGCTTTGGAGGTGCCAAGCTGCATTCCCAGCGCATTGCTGATCTCTTCATGTGTGTAACCCTCGACATCGTGCATCACAAACACTGTCCTGTATTTGACCGGCAGGTTCTCGATCGCACGTGAGAGCTTCTGCTTCAGGTCCGGCTCTGCTCTGCGCTCACTCGTGCCCACCCCACCGACTTCGTCCAAATCGAACTCCCTCTGACGGAACCGCTTCACCTTCCTGAGTCCGTTGTAGACCACCGACGCGGCTATGGACCTGAGCCAGGTGCCGAAGGCTGCGTCCCCGCGAAACTGGTCGATGCGATCGAACGCCCTGATGAAAGTCTCCTGCGTGAATTCTTGGGCCAGATCGTCATCCCCGGTCATGCGGTAGGCGAACCTGTACGTCTGGTCTACGTGAGCTTCGTACAGTTCCCGCTCCGCCGTCTCGTCGCCCCTTCGAACGCGATCTACCAGCCTTGCTTCGTCCACCCAACTCCCCGGGGTTGATGACCTGTTCGTCCACTCATATGCATGGACACACGATGCCTGAAAAGGGTTGCGTTTTGAAAAGACAGGACGGCACGGCTGCCTAGTCGGCCAGCTGTCCAACTACGCCGCGGATGAGGACCTCCAAGTCACCGGCCAAGCTAGCGCTCGCAGCCAGCACCTCCGAATGGGACAGGGTGCCTGCTTTCATGCCGGCGCCGACGTTGGTTATGCTGGAAATGCCCAAGACACGCAGTCCGCGAGCCCTCGCAACGATCACTTCCGGCACGGTGGACATCCCCACAGCATCGGCTCCCGACCGCCTGAGCATGTGAATCTCGGCGGGCGTCTCATAAGTCGGGCCGAGCACCCCGGCATAGACCCCCTCCTGGAGGCGGATCCCACGTTCTAAAGCCAGCTTTCCAGTGAAGGCTCGCAGATCGGAATCATACTGGGAATAGAGGTGGGGCCAGCGGTCTTCCCCTTTCAACACGGGACCAATGAGCGGGTTGCGCCACATATAGTTGATATGGTCGGAGATCAGCATCAGAGTCGGTGGCCTGAGCATGGGGTTGAGACCACCCGCGGCGTTCGTGATCACCAAGACCTCTGCACCCAGTTCGGCAAACAGCCGCACTGGAAGCCCCACCAAGGCGGCATTGACGCCCTCATACAAATGGAAGCGCCCGGTCTGAATCACGACCGGCACGCCTTCCAGACTACCGACCACGAGACTTCCGCCGTGCCCGGCCACACTGGTGTCAGGAAGTCCGGGCACTTCGCGAAATGCGATCACGTCGCCCGATGAAACCGACTCGGCGACCCGAGCGAGGCCCGATCCCAAGACAACGGCAGCGCGGGGCTTGAAGTCGCCCACACGGTGCCGCAGGAAGTCAGCCGCCAGCTCGAGGGTGGCCGCCTCGCTCATCTGGCCGTTACGGAGCTTTGTTCGCTGCGTGGGGAGGTCAAAGGATCATTCCGGCGAGACTGGCCGACATGAAGGCGGCGAGGTTCCCTCCTATCATGGCCCTGACGCCTACGCGTGACAGATCGGCGCGCCGCTCCGGAGCGATCCCACCGATGCCCCCGATCTGGATCGCTATCGAGGCGAAGTTCGCAAAGCCAAGCAGGGCGTAGGTAGCGATGATGGCGGCACGGGGCGATAGGGTGCTATCGGCGTTCAACATGAAAGCCAAGTCCAGGTAGGCTACGAACTCGTTGACCACCACCTTCAGTCCCATCAAAGATCCAACGTCTCCCGCTTCCGACCAGGGCACGCCCATGAGCCACGCAAGGGGCGACAGGACCCACCCCAGAATCGTTTCCATCGAGAGATCCGGGAAACCGATCAGACCGCCGATCCCGCTCACGGCTGCATTTATCATGGCAATCAGGGCAATGAAGGCGAGCAGCATCGCCCCCACGTTCAGCGCGAGCTTGAGACCCTGCGCCGCTCCGGCGGCGGCCGCGTCGATCAGGTTCACCTCCGTCTTTTCAACGGAGATTTTCACGGATCGCGTTGCAGGCTCACCGCTCTCGGGCATCAGCATCTTGGAGATGAACAATGCCGCCGGAGCGTTCATGACACTTGCGGTCAGCAAGTGCCCGGCAACGTCGGGAAAATAGGGTGACAGCATTCCCACGTAGGCGGCCATCACACCACCCGCGATCGTGGCGAATCCTCCCACCATTACCGTGTGAATCTCGGAAACGGTCATACCGCCGATGAACGGCCGGATGAGTAAGGGCGACTCGGTTTGGCCTACGAAGATGTTTCCTGCCACCGAGAGTGTCTCGGCACCCGACGTGCGCATTGTGCGCTGCATGATCCACGCTATCCCCCTGACAACCCACTGCATCACGCCCAGGTAATAGAGAACCGACATCAGCGACGAAAAGACGATGATGGTTGGCAGGACGAAGAACGCCAGCGAAGCACCCGTGTTCGCCCACATCTCTGGTGACGAGATCGGAGACGTCTCGACCGGTGTGCCTGTGGGGAGACCAACGGGAACGTTGTTGTTCACCAGGTTCCCGAAGATGAACATGGAGCCCTGTTTGGTGAATTCGAGCAGCTGCAGAAATACGGCGTTCGCTGCCTGGAAGAGACCTCGCCCAAAGGGTGTCTTCAACACCAGAAAACCAAAGACTACCTGAAGGCCCACACCCAACCCAACCAGTCTCCAGTTGACGCTCTTACGATCTGCTGAGATGCCCCATGCAATCACCAGGATTACTGCCATTCCCACCAGACCCATCAGCCGTTCGGGGAAAGGGGTACCCAGTCCTTCTCTGGCCGCGGACAGTTGCTGGCTGGCGCTCTGAACGAGAAACAGCGTTGGAAGCATCACCGTGCTATCGTTTTCACGACCCTGATAATCTCTCCCTGCGCTACCTGCCGGGTAACATCCGTTGCGCGGCCGACGCCGTCAGTGACATAGGCGGTCCCGCCGCGGACCGAGTCCGCTGCATGACTAGCAAAGGCTTGCACAGCGTCCAGTACGGTGCTTCCGGATGGTACCTCAACCGGCTGTTCGTCAACGAAGACGCGAAGCGTGCCCGTCACCTGGTGGGGTGGAAACGAGCGTCTCGCGGTATGTCGGCAGGCTGCCTCAAACGCGGCAAGTAGCCGGCGAGTGCGTCCAGTGCCGTCATCCCCGCACTCTGGCGCGGAACAGTGGATAGCATCTCAAACCCCGAGCCACCGGTGGCGATCGACGCCGTTACAGCCAAGGAGTAAACTCGATTGCGATTTACGCCTTCACCGTCAGGAAACCTCACCCGCCGTACTCGATCACCCACATGCCGAGCAGGATCGTACCAGACCTCCATCCCGGCGACGTGCGCATTTGGTGTCGTCCCAGACAGGATGTGTTCCAATGCCTCGTATAGTTCTTCGCCAGGAACCTCGAGGCGTAAGAGGGAGTCGTTATCCGGCAGGACGGCTGCAAGATCTTGCATGGTCACCGAGCCCGCCGGGAGATCACCACCTATGGCAGCGTTCAACGCTATGGCAAACTGGGTGCGGGCTCCATTCTTGAGCGCATCGGCTATCAACCTTCCGAGCGGGTTCTCGCCTTCACCCATTTCGGCCGGATATTTCATCTGCGCTACGGTGGGCAATGGTCGTGGGGGAGGCTCGCGGTGGCCGGTATCCGGTACCGTGAAGACAGTCTCTGCCGTATCGCTCAACTGGGCTCTAGCGACACCTGCCGCGGGTGGGGGCGGGCCAAGCTCGCGCTGGATCGCCTCCAGCGCGGCAGCCGGTGACACAGTCCAGGACGGCTCGAAGTACTCATCTTCCCGCAACACCCCGACCTCGCGGATACGTGCGGTGATCAGATCGCTGACGCTCTTGCCACCTTCGTAAACCACCGGCAGCGAAGCAAGCATCGTGTATCCACCACCCCCCGATTGCCTGTAGTTGTTGATCGTTAGCGTAAACGTGTCCGTGGGCTGCACGAGCCGCTGATGCCAGGCAAGCTGCCTGACTCGCGAGCCAGGCGGCTGGCTGAGATCCAGAACATAGTCCACCCCGTTCACGATATCGAAGGCGTGGCCTGGAATGCCGGGCTCAATCATAGACCCGTCCGACGGATAGGTCTTGTAGTAGCGGGCGGAATGCTCCAGGTACTCCTTCAGAGTTGCGCCATCTATTCGTACCACTTTGAGAGTGTTTTCATAGGGGTATAGCGACGCCACGTCGCGCAGTCGAATATCCGGCCCCCAGTTCACCGTCAGATCGAAAGCGGGAGTGCCCGAAAGCTGTGCGCCCGTGACAGAGCGCTGGACCTCGTTCACGAAGTCGATGACAGGGGTATCCATCGCTCGGGCATAGTGTGCGCTCCAATTACCTTCGGCTCGAGCTAACGGAGTAGCCACCCACAGCCGAACCGACTCATGTGCCCGTATCAGCCGCTGTGACACAACCGGGTGCGGGACGACGGTGGCCAGCGATACCTGATCGCTGCTGATCCGGACTACGCGCGCCTCCTCCGTTTCAGGATCTCTCTCCATCCACACATGCACGACGGCCAGTGATTCTCCCCATGCGCGTGGCTGAACGAAATGAACGCCGTTGATCACCGAGTCGGCAAACTCTCGGTGTGAATGGCCGACCACCACCACGTCGGGCTTGACGGATAGCCCTGCCAATTCGGCGGCCACATTCTCTGCACCGACGTTGGTCGTGTCGTACGAGGACCGGCCACCCATCCCGGTGTGCGCAACCACTATTTTGAGTTGCGCTCCGGCGTTCTCGAGCAGGCGCAGCGTCCGGTTCGCCTCGGGGATTAGCCGGCGAACAGCCACCTGATCCATCAATTGATCTCGGTTCCACACCATCGTGCCCGGCGTGGTGAAGCCGGTCACTCCTATGCGCACCCCGCCTCTTTGAAGCATCACGTATGGCTGGAACGCCAGGGTGTCGCGTGGCAATCGATAGATGTTGCCCGACACTACCGGAAAGGCTGCTGCCGCCTCGGCTCGAGCAAACAGGTCCAAGCCGAAGTCGAAGTCGTGATTCCCCGGCGTTCCGACGTCGTAGCCCACGCCGTTCAACGCATCAACGACGGGATGGGGATCGGCTTCCCGCACGGTTCCAAAGAACGTTGCGAAAGGGCTTCCCTGAAGCAGGTCTCCACCGTCCAAAACGATCACCCGTCCGGGGTATTCCTTACGCAGCGAATCCACCACGGTCGCCGCCCGCGTGAGTCCCCACGGAGCCTCCCGATCGTTGAGATAATCCCAGTGGTACGCCCGGCCGTGCACGTCGGTAGTGGCCACGACAACTACGTGCACCGTATCCTGTGACGCTGCCGAGCCTACACCCAACACTGCCAAGAGCACCGCCAGCAGTAGTCTGCAACGGTTGATCATAATGAACCGCAATGTGGGAAACTCAGGTGAGCTACGCAATGCGGCTTGGAACGACGGGCAGGTGCTAGCTACCGTAAACAGGGCGCACCCGGTGTGGTGAGGCCTCTCTTATATCTCCACTACGGTGCTCTATCTCGAGGCGTGGAGCGTCCGTGCTCCCACAGCAGATGACAGCCACACAACGCAGCCGACCTGGCTATTCTCCTCCACGATGGCGAATGACTTCCCCCTCGACCATGAACACCACGTCCTCCGCTACGTTGGTGGCCAAGTCGGCGATCCTCTCGAGGTCGCGGGAGGCGTTAAGGTAGTGAACCGCACGCTCAATGAGTGCTGGGTCCTCGTGCATGCGGGCTTGTAGTACCGTGTACATGTCCCTGTGAATGTCATCGACCTCGTCGTCCATCTGGCCGACTGTCCGCGCCAATTCGGCATTCAGGTTAACGTGGG
>JARRLJ010000090.1:0-7537 GCA_037387025.1 Gemmatimonadales bacterium | reverse complement strand
CTCGATTCCGGTTCCGCTTGGGGCACGTGATATCAACTTGGCCATGAGCCCGATTGAGGGAGCGGGTGGTGCATCGACGCGCACAGGGTTGCACGACAATCAGCACACCGTCTCTATCACCCTTTCGAATTCAGATGTGAACGCCACTGTTAGCTGGACCGGTGGGCTCACGGTGGAACCACCCACGATAGACCTCGAGCCGGGTCAACAGAGTCGTGGAGTGCGGGTGCTCGATTTCAGAGCAACCGAGACCGGTGGATGGTCGGTAACAGTGGAAGGTGAAGCCGGAACGCAGCACGTGTTACATCTCCGCGGCGAGCGAACCCGAGTAACCAGCGGCAGCGCTACTGTCGCGTTTACGGCAGGCGTCAACACACTGACAGTGTCCATGCCGGACGGTTTCGGGCGTCGAACCGAAACGATAATACTGGAGCCCACGACCAGGTAATCGATCATGGCCATTGGGGCGTTCGACCCGGCAGCCTGGAGCGGCATCGTCTTGTCAGACCGGCCGGGTCGCGGCTTCGCGATCAGATTCGCAATCGAACGGGACGGCGAGCGCGCCGACGGATACGATTTCATGCACATCGTGCATGAAGTGGGACCGCATGCTCCAGACGGCAGCTACGCTCGCATCTCATTCGACACCTACCTTCCACTCGGCAAGGGGCGTGACACACCCACCGTCACCAAAACGGGAAGAGTGGCTGGCCTCAAACTGGAGTGGTCCGTAGTGGACCGCGATACAGTAGTCGGTAGACTCGACGTTTCCTACTCTGGCACACTGGAGTTGCGCGGCTATTTCCCTTGGGACTGGGAGGGCGCTTGGCTGATGGCACCCAATCCATGGGAGACTACCAGTGATGCCGATCTAGTAGTGATCTCAGGAGTAACCAGCGATGGTGAGTCTTCGCTCAGTGTGAAGCTGCGGCACAGCAGCAACCTCAAAGAACCACAACCAGCGACGACAGCGGTGGACCAGGAGGGCGATGCTGTCGTCACTCTGGTAGTCACGCGCGGTGATCGGGTTTACTTCACTGCATCAATGTCGGAAGACGAACCCACGACGCCGCTACATTCTGCAGATGGTGTCGCGGTGGACGCTGCCCTCACATCCACACACGACTCCTACGACGCAACGCGAGTACGAGTGCAGGGCCCCTGGGAGGGCCTAGCGAGTTCGATCTCGAACAATCTCAACTGGATGGTATCGATCAAACCTGAGTCAGGTCGTCGCTACACTCCCGCCGGACGACGTTGGATATTTCCCCGCGCCGGCGGCGGCCGCGATCACTGGACCACCTTCTGTTGGGACAGTTTCCTCAACGCCCTCGAGTTGGGTATCGAAAGCCACGAGTTGGCACGCGATACTCTACTAGCTGTGTTGGAGACGCAGTACGGTAACGGCAACATCCCAAACTGGCGCGGCCGCTTTGCGGGTACTCCCGATCGATCGCAGCCCCCAGTCGGCTCCTTCGCTGTTCTCAAGCAATACCTTCGTACAGGAGACCGTTCGCTGCTCGAAACGGCTTTTCCTTATCTCGAACGATGGTCCGAATGGTGGCGAGCACCCAAAGGGCGAGGAACCCGCCGCGACGGTAACAACGGCGGGCTGTACCAGTGGGGTTGTGACCTCGAGTTGCTCGGCGAGTCTCCAGCGCCCTGGGAGAATGAGGCGAGCCACCATCAGATGGCAGCCTGGGAATCAGGACAAGACGATCTTCCCAATTGGGACGACGCGCACTGGGTCGAGGAAACCCAAACGTTCGATCTCGATTGCGTCGATCTCAATTCCCTGCTCGCCTTGGACTTTGACTGTCTGTCTCTGATCGCAAGTGAATTGGGGAAAGAGGAGACCGCGGCCCGGTATCGCGGCTTGTATGCAGAGCTTACGGCCCGCATCAACGGGCTACTGTGGGATGACGTGCGCGGAATGTACCTGGATCGTCTCTGGAACGGTGACCTCTCACCGCGCGTTGCGGCATCCAACTTCTATGCACTGCTTGCCGGCATAGCGGAACCGGAGCAAGCGGCACGGATGCTAGAGACGCTGTTGGACAAGCGAAAATTCTGGGGACCGTACGTTATCCCTACTATTAGCAGGGACGACCCGGCATTCAACGATCAGCAATACTGGCGCGGCTCCATCTGGCCTCCAACCAACTATCTCGTATACGAGGGGCTACGGCGCTACCGATTCGATGAGGTGGCCGGCGAGCTAGCCTCCCGGAGTGTGGAACTGTTCTTGAGGAGCTGGAGGGATTACCAACTCTGCCGCGAGAACTACGACAGTCGTACCGGTGAGGGCGGCGGCCATACCCACCAGAGTTGGGGCCCACTGTTCGCCCTCATCGGCATCGAGGAGTTCATCGATGTAACACCGTGGGAAGGTTTACGAATCGGGAGCCTAACCCCGCCGCCAAAGACATCGTTGGAAAACATGGTGATCCGGGGAACGAAGTACGACGTAGCGATCTCATCGGGAGGCATCCACGTCACGGTGAACGGGGCAGAGACCCTACGAAGTGACGGACCGTTAGTCCTACGTCAGGCGCAACTCGACAGCGACGTGATTGTAGCAGAGACTCTCTCCCTCGAACCGGTTACGCTGGCCGTGCTCTCAGGTGGGGAGACCGTAAGGGTCAAGTGTGACGGAAAGGCCACGGAATCACCAGCACGTCAGGTCCGCGTTCCCGCGGGAACGCACCACGTCTCAATTTCGCCTCGTAACACGTAATCGATTTGCATCCTGCTACGCAAAACCCCCGAGCCAGGGCCCGGGGGTCAGCGCCTGCATTGCTGAGAACTGGGGCCGGCTAGGTACCAGCCATCATCGAGTCACGTAGAGCCTTGAATTCGGTACCCTCACGCCAGTTGGGGAAGGTCGATTCGCTCGCGATACGATATCCCACCGCGAAATACAGTTGAAGGTCGTCGATTGCCCCCGTCAGATCCCAGTCACTGCGGTACTCGTCCGAGGGCTTGTGGTAATGCAGGGCCCGGTATTCATCCCTCTTCTCCTGGCTCCACTCCTTACCGTGCTCTACATGGTCCGTCCCTTCGTTCGGGTAGAGGGCAGGTATGCCGACCTTGGCAAAATTGAAATGGTCAGAACGATAGTAGTATCCCGCTTCAGGTTCCGGGTCGGGAATGACCACACGGTGCTGATCGGCTGCCGCCTCAGCTAAGTAATCATCCAGCTCTGAGTTACCGTAACCCACGATGGTAACATCGTTCATTGGTCCCAGAATGTTGAGCCCATCGATGTTGAGCGCGGCGACCGTCTTCTCCGGCGGGAAGATGGGATTCGCTCCGTAATAGGCTGAACCGAGAAGCCCCTGCTCTTCTGCCGTCACCGCAAGGAAGACGATGGAGCGTGCGGGCTCCGGCTCCAACGATGTAAACGCCTCGGCCAACTCGATGAGCGCGGCCGTACCAGTGGCGTTGTCCAACGCGCCGTTGTAGATCTGGTCACCCTCCAAGCTCGAATCCGTGCCGAAGTGATCCCAGTGTGCCATATACACGAAGTATTCATCGGGCCGTTCGCTTCCAGGAAGCACGGCTACGACATTATGCGACGTCGATTGCTGGATGGTGTTTCGCAACGAGAGTGATGCTCTCAAGCCCAGCGGCACCGCTTTGAATCCCCTCTGTACGGCGAGAGTCTCCAATGAGTCAAGGCTCAGGCCAGCCTGATCGAAGATGGTGGTTGCGGTCTCAAGCGATAGCCACCCTTCCACAGCCACCCGTGACATGTTGTTGTCCTCAGCCACCAACCCGAACTGAGGTCCAGACCAACTACCTTGAACTGTTCCCCATGGGTACGCAGCCGGTTCGGTTTCGTGCACGATCAGAGCACCGGCCGCTCCCTGCCGGGCGGCTTCTTCGAATTTGTAGGTCCAGCGCCCATAGTACGTCATGGCGTTGCCGTTGAACAGCGCTTCATCCTGAGTCGCATAGCCCGGATCGTTCACCAACATGACCACAGTCTTGCCGCGCACATCTAGACCGTCGTAGTCATTCCAATCGTACTCCGGCGCTACGATTCCGTAACCCACAAACACCACGTCCGAGTTGGCGATCGCCGCACGTCCAACAACTCGCTTGGTCCACACCATGACTTCGTCGCCATAGCTGAAACGATGGGCTCCACTCCCACCCTGTACCAACAGCGACGTATTCGGATCAGCAGTGATGGATACCAACGGCACTTCCTGGAAATAACTGTCTCCATTGCCAGGCTCGAGACCGAGTTTCTCGAACTCCGTCTGCAAATAGTTGATCGTCTTCTCTTCACCCGGTGACGAGGGTCCACGTCCTTCAAACTCGTCCGATGCCAGCACTTGAATGTCACTTGTCAGATCATCGACCGTGATGGTTGCCGCGGCAGCGTCCAGGTACCGATCGCCACCACACGCGCCCAGCGCGAGCAGTGAACCAAAGAGAATGTAGTTGTGATTTCCTTCTATGAATCGTTTCATCGATTGTCTCTCATTCCGGAGGGTGGAACGCCGTATCCGACCCCGCATCCAGTCGACGCGCGGCGTTCGAAAAGTAATCAGATGGTATCGGGCCTATAAAGGGTTGCTTGCGCTTCGCGATACGGCTGCCCTCCTGGCCTGTACCCTTGGAATCAACAGGCGTGAGGACAACAACAATACGAGGGCAATGCCGTACAGAATCGGGTCTCTGGTATCAGCCTTCACCAACCACAGAAAATGGAAGAATCCGCCCGCAGCGGCGACATAAACCAACTTGTGTAGCCTGGACCAGTTTCTTCCTCCCAGTCGCTTCACCATGCCCTTGGTCGATGTGACTGCAAGCGGGACGAGCAGTACGAAGCTCGTGAACCCGACCGTTATGTAAGGCCGCTTGACCACATCGGCAGCCATATCGACGAAGGAAAAGAACTGGTCCAGTACTATGTAAGTGGCGAAATGGAGGCAGACGTAGAAGAAGGCGAACAATCCGATCATGCGCCTCAACCTGATCAACTGAGACCACCCACTGAGCTTCATGAGAGGTGTGATCGCGAGCGTTCCAAGCAGGATCGTCAGGCCCCAACGACCGGTCCGGTGTGTTATATCCTCGATGGGGTTGGCTGTCAGGTTGCCGGTCAGCGTATCACGCACTAACCACGCAGCCGGAAGCAGCAACGCCAGAAAAACGGCGGGCTTGATCACCCACTTCGTCAGCTCACCCTTGGTCAATGTTCTGCCTAGAAATACTTCTGGAGATCCATCCCGCTGTATAGACTAGCGACCTGGTCCCCATAACCGTTGAACATCAGCGTCTTCTGTTTGAACAGTTTCCCTATTCTCCGCTCACGATTCTGGCTCCAACGTGGATGGTCCACCTCGGGATTGACGTTGGAATAAAAGCCATACTCGCGGGGGTTGGACACATTCCAGGTCGTCATTGGCTGTGTCTCCACCAATCGTATCTTCACGATTGACTTGATGCTCTTGAATCCATACTTCCACGGCACGATCAAGCGAAGAGGGGCACCATTTTGATTGGGCAGTTCTTTGCCATACAGCCCCGTAGCCAGAAGCGTGAGCGGGTGCATCGCCTCGTCCATGCGCAGCCCTTCCACATAAGGCCAGGGGAGCACGTTTCGACGCTGCCCAGGCATCTGCTCGACATCATAGAGCGTCTCGAATTGTACGAACTTCGCCTTGGACGTCGGCTCGACCTGCTTCAGGAAATCGGCGAGCGGGAATCCCAGCCACGGGATCACCATAGACCACGCTTCAACGCAGCGCAGGCGATACACGCGCTCTTCAGGTGGGTGCGCCGCAATTATCTCGTCGATGTCGAACACCTTGGGCTTCATCACGGCACCCTCGACAGCGACGGTCCAGGGACGGGTTCTCAGGGTGTGCGCATTGCGAGCCGGGTCTTCCTTGCCCGTTCCGAATTCGTAGAAGTTGTTGTAGCCGGTAACAGCATCGTATGGAGTAAGCTCATCATCTTTTCCAGCGCCCCCCAACAGCGGGCCGATTGGTCCCACAGCCGCGAGTGCCGCAGCGCCTGCTGCAGCTCCCAAGAACTGTCTTCTATTCCAGTACATTGACTCGTCAGTGATCTCTGATGCCTTGATGTCACTCGGGTGTCTGATTAGCATTGCATCTCCATGTTTCCAACTGCTTGAGCCAATGAAGTGATCAGATCCAGCTCCTCGCTCGACACTTCGTACAAATCGCGCAGGCTCTCGTGGGATGCGTTCATCAACTCGCCTGCTGTCGCCGGGTTCCCCGCTGCAATTGCCTCTGCGAAGGCCGGTGGTCGCTCAATCTCGGCTACGACGTGTTTGGCTCTGTTATACGTCACGGGGTCCATTAAATGTTCCATCTTCGCCAAACGGGCTCGATCTACGTCTCTTAACGCGTTGACCCCTGGATAATGTTCCCGTACCGCCGCAACCGCCGCCTCGCAGCTCCGTCTTCTGTCGTTGTACGCGCCTGCCGCTAAGGAACGGCGTATACCAGTGTCCATTACAACAACGGACAGGCTGTCCGGTAGCGGCACCGCAGCAGTCTCCAAGCTGCGGCAATCGAGCAGAAGCGCGGACCCGGATGGGGACACTGCAGCGGCGAGCTGGTCCATGATGCCGCAGCGTACCCCCACGTACTCGTTCTCGGCCCTCTGCCCCGTTAACGCCATCCTCTTTGGATCCCACTCGATTCGCGAGAGGTGACACAAGGCCCGAGCGACAGCCAACTCCAGTGCGGCCGACGATGACAATCCCGCACCGATCGGTACGTCTCCTCCGACTACCAAGTCAGCCCCGCTGACCTGCTCGCCCTCCTCACTCATAGCCCATACCACCCCTACCACGTAATCGAACCATCCCGGCGTCGTGACCGGTTGCAGATCATCCAATCCGGCTTCTTTCGTTGCGCCAAAATCCACTGAGTGCGCCCGCCACACACGATCATCTCGTGGAGCAAACGCAACAATGACGTGGCGGTCTATTCCCATTGGCAGTACGTAACCGTCGTTGTAGTCGGTATGCTCTCCTATGAGGTTCACGCGGCCCGGCGCGAGTGCAACCGTCGGCTCCGCATTACCGAACTGTTCGGAAAATCGCCTCCGGACCAACTCAGCCATCTTTGAATTCATCGATCACCTCGCATCCCGTGACTTGATAACCGCATATCAACGAGATCTCAAGATGTGGACCAGAAGTTCACCGATCATGAGTCGCGGGGAACGACCTTGGATTGGTGGGTTATCTGTTCAGAGTAGAGTGGAGGCCCCCAAGCATATAGGGGGATCCTGTGTATAATGATAATGGGAAGGTGTTGCCAGAATCAGGTGCAACATCACTGGCGCCGATCAGCGGGAGCGCTGGAAATAGGTGTACCACAAATGCCGAGCCGGAGGTGCAAACCATGCTGACGCGCACTAGGATCCAGGCGGCGGCTTTCAGTTTGGCACTTGCTATCCTGTTGGCTCCCGGGTGCCTGCGCGCCCAATATATGGGCAGCATCTCAGGGCGTGTGGTTGACGCCATCACGCGCGAACCGATACC
>JARRLJ010000089.1:0-12245 GCA_037387025.1 Gemmatimonadales bacterium | reverse complement strand
CTCGGCTATTACCCGTCGGAAGAACTACACACAATCGTCACGCGATCGGCCGGCATCCTGGGGGTCGCGATTGAATTGGGTGGAGCACAGGAAATAGCACAACGTAGTCGAGGTACTCCACGGGTGGCCAACCGTTTGCTCCGGCGTGTCCGAGACTACGCTCAGGTGCGAGCAGACGGAACCGTGACACAAGAGGTGGCTCGAGCTGCTCTCCGGCGATTGAACGTGGATGAGTATGGGCTGGATGACATGGACTCTAGGATTCTCCGGACGATTATCGAGAAGTTCGACGGTGGGCCTGTCGGTCTGAACACGATAGCCGTTGCTGTCGGTGAGGACGCGGGAACGCTGGAAGAGGTCTACGAGCCGTTCCTCATTCAGCAGGGATTCCTTCACCGCACGCCTCGCGGTCGGGTTGCGACGCCTGCAGCATATAGACACTTCGACTACTCACCACCCTCGAGCGCAACAGGTAGCCAGGGAAGTATCTTCGATGAAGGAGCGCGTGCCTAGCCGGTACAAGACCTCCGATTTCGACTACGAGTACCCGCGAGAAGCCGTTGCCCAACGGCCGCTTCCAGAGCGTAACGCGAGCCGTCTGCTCGTGCTCCATCGGGACACTGGCACGATCGAACACAGATCATTTGGGCAGTTCGCATCCCTACCCGACCCCGGAGACGTGCTGGTCTTGAATGAGAGCAAGGTGATGAGGGCACGTCTCAAAGGATTACGCGACAATGGGCGGGAGGCCGAGATTCTGTTGGCCCACCCCGAACCGGACGGCACGTGGCTGGCCATGGTCCATCCTGGCGGGAAGCTCAAGGTGGGACGCAAGGTGACGTTTGGCGACCATGCTGTTGCTGAGATAGTCGATGTCATTGGCGGTGGATTACGGCGGGTCCGCTTCTCAGGACCTCTCTCGCCGATCGAATTGATGAAGCAGTCGGGATCCGTGCCCTTGCCGCCTTACATCGAACGCATACCGGATGATCAGGACCGCGAGCGTTATCAAACCGTATTCGCACAACACGACGGGAGCGTAGCCGCTCCAACTGCGGGACTGCACTTCACCGAAGGCACGCTCTCCGAGCTGAAGGCCCGAGGAGTGACGACTGCGCGCGTAGTCCTGCACGTCGGACCCGGAACATTCAAGCCGGTGGCGACCGAGGAACCGACCGATCACTCGATGCATTCCGAGTGGTATTCAGTGCCGGCGGAAGCAGCCAACCTAATAGTGGCGGCGAAAAAGTCCGGCAAGCGGGTTTGGGCCGTAGGAACGACTTCAGCGCGTGTGTTGGAGACGGTGGCTAACTTTGACGGTCAGCATGCGACTACTGGATGGACCGACTTGTTCATTTATCCACCCTTCGAGTTCAAAGTCGTGAACGCGTTACTCACCAATTTCCATCTACCACGATCTACGCTGCTGATGCTGGTTGCAGCATTTGCAGGGTACGAATCGACCATGTTCGCATATCGCACGGCCGTACGTAACGGATATCGGCTGTACAGTTACGGCGACGCAATGGTCGTGGTATGAGACATTACTCTTTCCACGTTGATCACGTCGACGGACAGGCGCGCGTAGGAGTCCTGTCTCTCCCCCACGGTGAAATCGAGACACCCGCGTTCATGCCGGTAGGGACCCAAGGAACCGTACGTGCGCTCTCACCGTTCGACCTCGAAGCGGTTGGAGCGACCATCGTCTTGGGAAACACCTATCACCTGCATCTACGCCCCGGGGAGGACGTAATCGCGGAAATGGGTGGATTGCACGAGTTCATGGCATGGCCGCACTCTCTCCTCACGGACTCGGGCGGCTACCAAGTCTTCTCGTTGCAGGGATTTCGCAAAGTCGATGAGGATGGGGTCGAATTTCAGTCGCATATCGACGGTAGCCGCCGTCGATTGACCCCCGAATCAGCCATCGAGGTACAATGGACCTTAGGCGCTGATGTCGCGATGGCCTTCGATCATGTAGTACCTGGGCAGTCCGGACGCGACATCGTAGCGGACGCAATGGAACGGACTACTCGGTGGCTCGAGCGTTGTGCAGCTCGACATGCTGCCCTGGAAGCAGCTTCACCCAACCGGCAAGCTTTGTGGCCGATCCTCCAGGGAGGCGTGTTCTCGGATCTCAGGCAACGTGGGCTCAAACAGTTGATGTCCGTCCGTGATTGGACAGGACTGGCAGTGGGAGGGCTAGCGGTGGGCGAACCGAAACGCGCCATGTACGAGGTTCTCGACTCACTCGCGCAGTCGCTACCCACCGCGATTCCACGTTATCTTATGGGAGTCGGCTTCCCGCAAGATTTGCTGCGGGCCGTGCTGAGAGGCATGGATCTATTCGACTGCGTTGCACCGACGCGGAATGGTCGCAACGGGACAGCCTTCACGCCGGAAGGCCCACTCAACATCAGGAACTCGGCGTACAGGCGGGACTCAGGTCCGCTGGATGAGACATGTGACTGCGAGACCTGCCGAACGTACAGCAGAGCGTACTTGCGACACTTGTTTGCGGCGGATGAACTCTTGGGTCTGAGATTACTCTCATTGCACAACGTGCGCTTTCTGGTCGTGTTAGCAAGCGAAGCCAGAAAGCGGATCCAAGCGAGCGAGTTCGAACGTTGGAGCAGCGATTGGATCTCACGGTATAACGAACGAGGAATCCGGTGAATCTAGAAGCTCTCTTCTTGTTTGCGCCTAGCGGTGGGTCAGCCGGCGGGACTACGGCGATCTTCCTGTTTCAAATGCTGGCAATCTTAGGCATCTTCTATTTCCTGATCATTCGTCCCAAAGTGCAGCAGGAGAGGAAGCACCGCGAACGGCTAGAGCAAATTAGACGTGGAGACGAAGTCGTAACCGCAGGTGGTATCATGGGTGAAGTAGTGCACATCAAAGACGATAAAGTCACCATCAAGAGTGGAGAATCCCGAATGGTCGTCCAGCGCGAGCGAATCGCCACCGTATCGTCACCCGGAGTGGCGGCCGAGAGCAAGAAGTAATGGCGTTGCGGCAAATTCACCTATTAGGATCATCCGTTCTCCGCGAACGAGCTCATGAGGTTGGCGACCCTGACGACGAAGTCAGGCAACTAGTGAAGGATCTGTTCGAGACAATGAGAGCAGATGATGGGATTGGACTCGCAGCCAACCAAGTGGGTGTCACGCGTCGGGTGGCCGTCGTCGAAGTGCAAGACGAACCGACGGTGGTCCTCATCGACCCGGAGATCGTCGAAAAGGAGGGAACGGTCCGGGGCGAAGAAGGATGTCTATCGATCCCTGATATCTTCGGTGACGTGGACCGAGCGTTCCGAGTCGTCGTTGAAACCACGACGGTGGAAGGAAAGCGCGAGCGAGTTGAGGCTACTGACTTGAGGGCTCGGGCCATCCAGCACGAGATTGACCATTTGGATGGGATCCTATTCCTGGATCACCTGAGTCCGCTGAAACGACGGATGCTGCTGAAGAAGTGGAAGAAGCTACGCAAAGGAGCGACCGGATACCTCAAGCAAGTCTCAGCCGCACCGGCGGAGTCCTGATCGATGCAGCTAGTCTTCTTCGGTACGCCAGACTTCGCCGTTCCTTCGCTTAGGGCACTCGTTGAAGAGGGATTCGACATCGAGTTGGTGGTGACCCAGCCCGATCGCCCCAAGGGACGCCATCGCTCCAAGTTAGTCCCATCCCCAGTGAAGACGGAAGCGCTGGAGCTGGGACTCCCCGTCCTTCAACCGGATCGCCCGACGGACTCCGATTTCATGCAGCAGATGCGCGCCGCAAAGCCCGATCTCGGCGTCGTGGTAGGCTATGGACATATTCTAAAACCAAAGCTTCTCGAACTACCCGCAAGGGGAATGGTCAACGTGCATGCCTCGCTCCTACCCAAGCTGCGCGGTGCCGCGCCCATCGAACACGCAATCCTCTCTGGGGAAGGGGAGACAGGTGTGACCGTCATGAAGATGGAGCCTCAACTCGATACCGGATCCATAATCCACCAGCTAGCGACGCCAATAGCACCCGATGAAACCGGAGGCGAACTCACCCAGCGGTTGGCCGAGCTCGGCGCCCTCGCTCTGATCGAGGCGTTGACCCTGGTCGAGACAGACACTGTGGAACCCATACCGCAGAACGACGCTAAAGCGACTTACGCCCCCAAACTCTCGGCTGATATGGCGCGGATTGATTGGCGAGATTCAGCCGAGCAAATCGCGCGCCTGGTACGAGCGCTAGATCCGCGCGTCGGTGCCCGCAGCTCTTTGTCGGGACACGAGGTGAAGCTGTTCGGTCCGAGGTTAGCGGACGAGTGGAAGGATGACGAACAACCTGGCGTAATCGTAGAAACAGATCCCGCGTTCGTCGTGGCAACCGGCGCCGGCGCGCTCCAGTTCCTTGACGTGCAGCCCGCCGGGCGGCAACGAATGGCAGCCTCTGCTTGGATACGCGGAAAGAACGCAAGAAAGGGCGATCGATTCGAGTGAAGCGGTCACTGCCCAAACTTCACGCCGTAACCAACAACTCAATTCTGGAGCATCCCGATTACGCCGCGTGCGCGCGCGCGCTGGCAGTTTCATCTGAGGTTGCGTTGCATATCCGCTCCCGGAGGCTGGGCGGTAGGGAGCTATTCCAGTTCGCGCTCCTAATGCAAGAGTCGACTGCCGAAACCGGTGCCGCCATCTTGGTCAATGATCGTGCAGATGTGGCACGCGCCGCAGAAGTGAACGGGCTCCACCTTCCCGCATCCGGCCTTCCCGTGGCAGCAGCGCGAAGAATCCTCGGCGTTGATCGCTTGATCGGGTGCTCCACGCATTCCGTGACAGAGGCCCACGCCGCGAGAGATGCGGGCGCCGATTACGTGTTCCTCGGTCCTATTTGGAGGACACCGTCACACCCCGACCGGCCGCCGCTCGGCCCGGAGATTATCTCTCAGATCGACGGTATTCCAGTCATAGCCGTCGGTGGCGTGACGCCAAAGTTGGTCGCCGCCGCTGTCGATGCTGGGGCATATGGAGTGGCGGCTATTACGTCATTGTGGCACGCGCCCGACCCCAATATGGTTGCCAGGCGCATGTTGCTATCTTTTCATTTATGAACGAAGAAATGACGGTCATTGTTAATGGAGAGGAGCGGCAGATTGACGGCACAGCCACCGCTCTGGACCTTCTGCACTCGCTGGGACTGGATCCCCGTACCGTAGTGGTTGAAGTGAATCGCAGTATCGTTCGACGGCCAGCGTTGGCCGATACAGAACTTAACGCCGGAGACCACATCGAGCTCGTCCATTTCGTGGGCGGTGGTTGAGCATTCAGGAGAGATGACCATGACGACGACAGCGGCGGCGGCGGCCGGCGCAGCACTCACACTTGGCGGGAGGGATTTCCGTTCACGATTGATGGTCGGCACCGGCAAGTATAGTGACAACGCCACCATGGTCGAGGCCATTGACGCCTCTGGTGCGGAGATCGTGACCGTTGCGGTGCGCCGAATCGATCTGGATCGGACCAAGGAAGAGGGCATCCTCTTCCACTTGGATCCGAAGCGATTCTTCCTACTGGCGAATACCGCGGGCTGTTACACAGCTGAGGATGCCATCCGCTACGCTCGCCTGGCACGCGAGGCTGGCTTCAACGAGTTCATAAAGTTGGAAGTGATCGGCGACCAAGAGACATTGCTGCCAGACGTCGAAGGGCTGCTGGAATCGGCGAGAGTGTTGGTGAAGGAAGGTTTCCAGGTAATGGCCTACACCAACGACGATCTAGTGACAGCGCTCCGATTGCAGGATGCGGGATGCGCTGCGGTGATGCCTCTGGCTTCGCCGATCGGATCCGGACTCGGACTCATCAACCCCTTCAACATCCGCATCATCAAACGACGACTGTCCGTTCCAGTGGTGGTCGACGCGGGGGTGGGTACGGCCTCCGACGCATGTGTCACGATGGAACAGGGTGTGGACGGCATTCTCATGAATACCGCCTTGGCTGCTGCCGATGACCCTGTCGCAATGGGAAAGGCAATGAGGATGGCCGTGGAGGCTGGACGCCTGGCGTTCCTAGCCGGCCGAATGGCAAAGAGAGAAATAGCAATGCCCTCCAGCCCTACCAGCAGCATGTTGGAATGAAGTGAGCCAAAGCTCGCCAGCTCGTGAAGCGGCTTTACAGATCCTGCAAAAGGTTCGCAGCGGAGAACCCTTCGACGCCGCGCACGCGGCTGCCGTCGCGGGCTTGCGGGATCCCGACAGACGTCTCGCCCACGAGATTGCGGCAGGAGTACTCCGCAACAGGACGCGTACCTGACTACGCGGCCGTTCAGGAAACGGTCGAGGTTGCAAGACGTGCCAAGGGACCCAAGGGAGCTGGTCTCGTAAATGCGGTTCTGAGGAAGGTGACCTCGCAGGCCCACGAGTCTGAGCCTGATGTCAGCGCCGAATCCGTGCACATTGCAGAACGTTACTCTCATCCACGGTGGCTGGTAGAGCGATGGGTCAAGCAGTTCGGGTGCGAACGGACTGTGGCGCTGTTGGAGCATAACAACCAGCGGCCGCAGCTCGTCATACAACCGGTACGCTGGTCGTTGGATCGGCTCCGTCGTAGCTTAACTGAGGCAGACACTGGCGTCTACGACGCGCCGCTAGGCGCCGGTCTCGTCGTGTCCAGGGGCAGAGTCGAAGAACTCGCGGGCTACACAGAGGGCGGCTTTGTGGTGCAGGACCCGGCTCAGGCTCGCGTCCTGCAGTACGCAGACGTTCCGACCGGCACGTTGGTTTGGGACGTCTGCGCCTCACCTGGTGGGAAAGCAGCTATCTTGAGCCGGCGGGGTCGGGTGCTAGCGACCGAGGTGAGACGTGATAGAATTGCACGTCTGAGACAGACGCTGTCACGAGTCGCACCGGACGTTCCGGCCACCGTCGCGGACGGGCGAAGGCCGCCCTTAGGCGACTACAGCATCCAGTGTGCGATCGTGGACGCTCCGTGCACGGCGACAGGCAGTCTGGCCCGGCATCCGGATGCTCGGTGGAAGCTCTCCAAACAAAGCATCGCTCGGGCCGCCGAGTTGCAGAGCCAACTTCTGGACGGAGCGAGTCGCACAATTGATAGAGAGGGATTGCTGATCTACTCCACATGCTCGTTGGAACCGGAAGAGAACACTATTCAGGTGGAGCGGTTTCTGGAGACACACCCGGACTTTGTGCGCGATGGCGAGGACATGTTTCTGTTTCCACCAGATAACGCGACCGACGGAGCCTTCGCAGCCCGTCTGAGACGAGTGCGATGAAGTTCCGTCGTCACCGGGGAGAGAACCCATCGATCCGCCGATGGTTCGCCTGGGTTCCCCAGCTCAGAGATGGCCTCATTGCCAAGACCGGTAAGCATAGCAGGTTGGTCTTCGCCGGGGGCGCGATCATCGCGTCGTTTCTGATCGGGTATCTGATTGCGGTGTTCATCCTGTTTCCCGCTCCGATCTTTGCGCGAACCGAGACTGTACCGCGGGTTCTGGGACTCGGGCTCGGGGATGCCAGCCAGCTTCTGACGGCGACCGCGATCGTGGTCAACGATACGGACTACGTGAGCCATCCAACCGTGCCTCGCGGATCCGTCGTGTGGCAAGATCCGCCGCCAGGAATTGCCGTTCCACCGGGCACCGGGATGACGTTATCTCTGAGCCGTGGACCACAACCGATACCGATTCCGGACGTCACGGGCTACGAGCAAGATCTCGCGCGGCGGCTGATAGAGACGGCCGGGCTGACGGTGGCGAGTATCGACACGACCATCGCTCCGCAAGAACGAGGTGTCGTAGTGAGCACTCGACCGCGCGCCGGACAGAGTCGAATGCCAGGGAACGGCGTAACCTTGTTCGTGAGCGTTGGAGCCCCGAGCATCACCGTGCCGGACCTCAAGGGCCTGACGCTAGACGAAGCTCGCGCGTTGCTGGAACAACTCGGTCTCGTGCTGGGTTCAACCAGTACTCGCAGCAGCACCCAGAGCGAGCCCGGCTTGATCATCGATCAGAATCCGGCGGCGGGTACTCTGAGTGCAGAGGGTGCTGCGGTGAGGGTTACGCTGGTGCGGGGAGAGAGACCGTGAAGACCGATGTCTTTATCGCTCCCAGCCTTCTCAGTGCTGATCTGGAACGGATATCCGATGAAGTCAGCGCAGTGATAGATGGCGGGGCCGACTGGATTCACGTCGACGTGATGGATGGGCACTTCGTACCCAACCTCACGTTCGGAGCAGGGCTCGTTGCGGCTCTCCGCCGGATCACCGATCTCCCGCTTGACGTACATTTAATGGTTGAGCGACCGGAGTGGTACATAGCACCATTTGCCGATGCGGGGGCGTCGGTGTTCACCATTCATCCAGAGACAACGGCCCACGTGCAGCGTCAATTGGAGCAGGTGCGTGCCTGCGGGATGGCCGCGGGGATGGCACTCAACCCAGGTACGCCACTCAGTTACGCAGAAGAGGTCATCGACGACATCGATCTATTGCTGGTGATGTCGGTCAACCCCGGTTTCCCGGCACAGAGTTACCTTGATTCTGCGACGAAGAAGATAACGCGGGCGAGAGAGCTGCTGGACAAGCATCGCAGTAAAGCACGTCTCGAGGTGGACGGCGGGATCTCGCGGGACACCATCGGGCGTGCATGGGGAGCCGGTGCGGACACATTCGTCATCGGTTCTGCAATATTCGACTCCGAGGACCCCACGAGAGAAGTGGGTGAACTCCGTAAACGATGTTCTATGGCGGTTTGAGTCATGGCAAGAAGAGGACAGTGGATCACAGTTGGGATCATCGTCGGTGGACTGGGCGGGGCACTGGTAGCAGGGATGTCGCTGTCGGAAGACATCAAGCCAGTCCGGCCCGGATCTGAAGCGCCCAACATTATAGCGCTGAACCTGGCGACCGGCGACAGCGTCGAGCTAACCGATTACTTGGGTGAGGTCAGATCGAGCGACTGTATCAAACGACGGGATGGCCTGAAAGCTTCGTAATAGATCAGGAAGGTGTACTTGTGAAGTGGGAGATCGGGCAACGAGACTGGGACCAGCCTCCCAACACAGCGATCTTCAAGCGGCTGCTGGGTATAGAGGAAGCCGACCCACTTGAGGTGTCCCGAAGAGTTGGCCGGAATGACGAGGGCTTTTAAACTCAAGAGCTGGGTTCTCGCAAACTGGCCAATCAAGCTGACCGCGCTCGTTTTGGCCACCGTGCTCTGGGCGGTTGTGGCGGCACAGGTCGAGCCCATCACCAGGGCGGTCCCGGTCACCTTGGAAATCACTCCTCCTCAAGGCAGAGAGCTAACCAGTGAACTGCCTCCGATTCAAGTCATTTATAGGGGCATCCAGCGGGAGCTCGACAAGCTGTACGAAACGATGCCGATCATCCAAAAGTCCATGCCGGATTCCTTTATAGGGTCGACCTACACTCTCGATCTCGCTCCAAGTGATGTAATAACCCGCGAAGATGCAAACGTAAGTGCGCTGGAAATCCTACCTCGGACCATAAGCGTCAGTCTCGACGACGTTCTGCAACGCGACGTCCCAGTAGCCTTACGCGTTACTGTGAGACCCGATTCGGGGTTCGATCGGTTTGACAGCCTAAGAGTGTCGCCGGCATCGGTTACGGTCCGCGGACCCGAGCCAAGCGTCAGTCAGATCCGGTTCGTTAGCACCATCCGGGTAGATACGAATCGCGTACGATCACGTCTGACGTTGACCGTCCCTATCGACACAGCAGAACTCGGTTTGGGGGTGCGAGTTGAGCCGGCCACGGTTCAGATCTCAGCCAACGTCGTTCAGGTCTCGGAGCGGTTCCTACAGGGTGTGACTGTCACCGTCCCCAACAACTGGGAGAGCAACCCCTCAGCCGTCATCGTCCAAGTGAGGGGCGCGGCCACCCGTGTTGTTCGACTTACGCGGGATAGCGTACAGGTGTCAGCCCGTCCCAACGAGGCCGACCCCGACGCACGTGTTCCGGTCGTCGTCAGCGCACCTCAGGGTGTCGAAGCTCTTGCGCTCACGGACTCAGTGAGGGTCACCAGGAGTGGCAGTGGCTGATGTGGTGCTCGGCATCGAGACGTCTTGTGACGAAACCTCGGCCGCCGTATTGGTGCGCGAGGGGGGACGGCCGGAACTAGCAAGTCTCGTAATCCTCTCCCAGGACGTTCACCAGATCTTCGGTGGCGTCGTTCCCGAATTGGCGAGTCGTGCCCACTTGACCGCCTTGGAGCCGGTGGTTCACCAAGCCATCACGGAGGCTGGTGTTCCCCTCTCGGCCATCGACGGAGTTGCTGTCACCGCTGGCCCTGGTCTCATTGGCTCGCTTCTCGTAGGAGTCTGCTACGCCAAGGCTGTAGCCGCGGCCGGCAATCGGAAGCTGATCGGAGTGCACCATTTGGAGGGTCACGTGTTTGCACCCACCATCGACGATCCATTTCTCGAGCCGCCGTTTGTGGCTCTTATCGTCTCGGGCGGGCACACGTTGTTATTGGATGTGCCTGGCTGGGGTTGCTACCGACTCTTGGGGGAGACTCGTGACGACGCCGCTGGTGAGGCGTTTGATAAGGTGGCTAGCATGCTGGGGTTGGGTTACCCTGGCGGCCCGGCGGTGGAACAACTGGCCATGAGCGGGATCGATCGATTTGGATTCCCTCGCCCAATGATCAGTAACGGTTTCGACTTCTCTTTCTCTGGCCTCAAGACTGCTGTGTTATATGCCGTTCAGGGCTCAGCCAGCCTCGACCAGCAAAAGGCAGACATCGCGGCCTCCTTCCAGGCCGCAGTTTTCGACGTCTTGGCCGCCAAGACCAAGGCTGCGGTCGAACACACAGGGCACTCTACGGTGGTGCTTGGTGGAGGAGTGGCTTGCTCTCACACCCTTACGAAGCTGATGGCCGACAGGCTCTCCGGCATCGCCAGAATAGCCGTTGCTCGTCCCCGGCTCAATGCAGACAACGCGGCCATGATCGCACGGGCAGGCTGGTTCCACCTAGAGCAGGGACGAACCAGCGATTCGTTACTCGAGGCCAGCGCCCGCATGCCGTGGCCGGGCCTCGTGAGACCATCTCCATCGTCCTCAACCAGGCAAACGACATGACCGTATATCCTCTGATCATCCATCTCGGGTCATTCATGATCACCGGCTTCGGAATCATGATGATGGTAGGCTTCCTGATGGCCGGCTGGGTGATCCAGAAGGACTTGCGCCGCCGCGGTTTTGGACCAGTCTACGCTGAGCACATCATAGTGGCCGGCGTCGTGGGAGGCGTGCTAGGAGCCAAGCTGTGGTTTGTGGCCCTCTATCAGGATCCTGCGCAACTCTTCTCCCGGGGGGGCCTGGTCTGGTACGGCGGGTTAATTGGAGGAGCGGTAGCAGTCCTGTTCAACGGCTGGCGTAAACATGTACCGACGCGGCTCACGTTGGAGTTGTCAGCACCGGCCCTAGCGTTGGGTCACTCGCTAGGACGACTAGGGTGTTTCTTGATCCAAGACGACTACGGAGTGCCCACGTCGCTACCATGGGCAATGAGGTTTCCCGAAGGATACCCACCGACGACGGCCGCCGCTCTGCAGCGTTTTGGAGTCGAAGTACCGGCGAATGTGGCTCCGACGGATGTGCTCGCTGTTCATCCGACCCAACTGTACGAAGTCGTCGCATTGATGTTCATCTTCTGGCTGCTGTGGCGACTGAAGACACACAATCGGGCGATGGGCTGGCTGTTCGGGCTCTACTTGGTGGCCGCTGGAGTGGAACGCTTTCTGATTGAGCTTCTTCGAGCCAAGGATGACCGATTCCTCGGGCCTCTCACATTGGCCCAAGCGGCGAGTGTAGTCGTACTGGTACTCGGCGTGGCATTGATGGCCCGGTGGCAACAGAAGGACGACTTTGAGATTCCCAAGGAAGCAACGGTGCTCACTGAAGGGACAGTGGGCTCGGGCTAGCTCTCCTTCACCGCGTCAAGCATATCTGCCGCTGTCTGCCAGCGGCCGTCACGCTCTTTCTCGAGCGCCTTGCCCACGACGGTCGCTAGCGTGTCGGGGGCATCTTTGCGGAATTCCCTAACATCCGGTGCCTTCACCTGATGGTGCATGCTGAGCACCATCTCCTCCCGTGGTGACACAAACGGCGGTCGACCTGCCAGGCACTCGAAGAGCACGCACCCCAAAGAGTACACATCGCTGCGGTGATCAATGTCCTCTTCACCCGCAACCTGTTCAGGGCTCATGTAGGTCGAAGTTCCGACAGCGAA
>JARRLJ010000088.1:6559-15888 GCA_037387025.1 Gemmatimonadales bacterium | reverse complement strand
CGCCCGCCTCGTAGTAGATACCGTCCCCGTGCAGTGCGTGACTCTCCATACCAGAGCCCACGCAGCAGGTGAAGGTGTGCAGCATGTTCTGGTATTCGTGTTGTACGCCACGGCCCACCGGCACCATGTAGCACGTGCGCCCATCTTCACCTGCTGCGTGGGCTCTGGTATGGAGAGTCACGCACTGCACGGGGACGGTATCTACTACGAGGCGGGCGATCGACTGTGGGTGAATCTCTACGCACCTTCTACCGCCGAATGGCGCAGCGGTGGCGCGCGCCTCACCACGGACACGGACTTCCCGGAGGGTGAGAGCGCCAAACTCGAGTTCGCTCTGGCCGAGCCGAAGGAGTTCACTCTGCTACTGCGCCGCCCTTACTGGGTGAGTGACGGATGTTCGGTCGCCGTAAACGGGCAACTCATGAGCGAGGAACTTGACCGTAGAAGCGAGGACAGTGATCCGCGGCAACGTCGTTACTACGACTGGCCGTATCCGGCCGGCTCGTTTGTGAAACTGACGCGTACCTGGAAAACGGGTGACACGGTGTCACTTACGCTTCCCAAAACACTCCGCCTCGAGGCGCTGCCGGATAACTCGCAGCGCGCGTCCATCATGTGGGGGCCGCTGGTGCTCGCGGGCGACTTGGGACCCGAACGACGACGCGGCACAGAGGGCGAGAACGAGGGCGAACCAGTGGTAGTACCGATATTCGTCACCAACGACGAGGCCGTGTCATCGTGGGTGAAGCCGGTGACAGGCACCCCTGTTCGGTTCCGCTCCAAGGGAGTTGGTCGCGAGCCCAACTCCAGCGCTACCCCCAGAGACGTGGATCTAGTTCCGTTCTATCGTCTACACAGACGTACCTATTCGACCTACTGGGACGTATTCAACTCAGAACAGTGGGAACGGCAGCAAGAACAATACGCAGCGGAAGAAGAACGTCAGCGGTTATTAGAAGCGGCGACAATAGCCTTCCTGCAACCGGGTGAGATTGTATTCGAACGGGAGTTCAACTATCAGGGTGGCGACGATGCGGTGGCTGCGAGAATGGAGGGGCGACCAGGAAGACGGGGGAGGAGCTGGTTCTCGTACGACATCCCGGTGGACCCCGAGCACCCGATGACGTTGATCGTAACCTACAACAGCGGTGACCGCAGGGGAACACCTGCCCTGTTCGATATCCTTGCGGACGGCGGACTGGTACAACACGAGGAAATCCAGCTGACCAATCCGATGCGGTTCTATGACGTCGAATATCCTATTCCTACGAGCTTGGTGAGCGGGAAACAGCAAATCACTGTACAGTTCCAGGCGACGGAAGGGAGCCAAATCGCAACGTTGTTCGGTCTACGAATGATCCGCGCCGACGCGAAGCGGTAATCCCTTACTGCGCTGGTCGGAGTTCCACCTGCGTGGCCGCCTCCGTCAGGGGAATCACGTACGCGCCGCGTTCAAACGTGAACGTGTTCACTGGAGCGAACATGGTGATGCCACTTATCGCCGTGGGTTGTTCAACGCGAAGGCGAGCTAGCGGAGTGTAGGGAGTGGCGGGCGCCAGGGTCACGCTCACCGAGTCTCCAGAGATCTCTACCGTATCGAACTTACCCGCATCCAAGGTGAGCCACAGTCCCAACGGCGCCACGTAGAGTCGAGAGCGACCGGAGTCCAGCGGACGTACACGCACAGTTCTTCCATCCGTGCTGACGTTTCCGCCAAACGACAGCCAACCGAACTCCGGGTGGTTGATCACGTACGTCCCCGAGTTGACGGCATGACCGAAGAACCCCGGGCCGTAGTCGCGCGAGTAGCCATCGATTTCGAGCGTCGAGGGATAGGAGTGGAACCCACTCGGACCGAAACCTTCTTCTGTTACATTCGCGATGGCACCCATCAAACCGGCGTAGCCGACGCGTAGCAAGTACACGTCATCGGGGTTGTCGCGAAAATCCGAGAGCACGGGAATGGCGTTCAGGCCGGAGCCGTAGTGGTGCAGCTGCCGCTCCAGCCGTCGCAGCTTGCCAGCATACCAGAAGTCCCAGTATCGCCGCGCGCTGCCGTTGTAACCCCAATGAGGTACGGTCGGCATGTAGGCCAGGATCGCGTTGAGTGTGACCAACGCCTTCTCGTCGTAGCCGAAGTACTTGCACCACGCGTACACTTCCTCCTGCCCGGTGGAATCCCAGGGCATCTCACTGCCGAACGGATAACCCAGCGCGCGCCACACTTCGGTACGGCTTTGCATCGTGGCTTCCAGTGCTGCGGCCTGTTCGGTCCACCCTTCGCGCTGCAGGTCTAGCAAGATCAAGAGAAAGACAGTTCCCTCCATCTGCCCGAACTGCGCGTAACGGCCGGCGTGGCGCACCATCGCCTGACCGGTCTGATATGCCCGTTCGAGATACCACTTCCACTCGTGATTGGTGACCAACCCTTCGTGGTTGCGCGCCAGGTGGTATAGAACCCAATGGGCTGCAGCCACATGCGCGTAGTTGTAGGAGCGCCCTACCGTCATCGCGTGTTCCTTGTTCCAGCTCGACCACCCGCCGTAGCGCACATCGTCACTGTACGTGCCTGGTGGCATCGAGTCAGGCTCGTAGTAGAACAGGCTCTTGCGGACGCCGTACATCAGCTCGCCCTCGTCGTACTGCAGTCCACCCCACAACACGCTGTCCACGAAACGTTGGATCTTCTGCAGTTCCGCCGGCTCCGGCTGCATCAGCTGTTTCATGATTGCGGCAAGCCACGAACCGGAACCACCCTCGTCGCCCAGGCCCGCGATCCACGCGCGGTCATCTTCCGTAACTTGACTACGCTCGCCGTAGTCGTAACTGATGATCGAAGGACTCCGGCCGAACGGATCGTCGGGCTCATCGAACCACTGCTCGGTAGTGAGAAACTCCCCGACGTGCCACGACTTGGGCTTGCGGTTTGATGACCTTGTAGTGGATCGTCTGCTCGGTACCGTCGTCGAAGGTGACCGTCAGCCGCGCCCGGCCCCACAGCAGACCCTGCACGTCGTAGGACTGCCACCCGTTCTCGGTCGCACCTGTTACAGTGAGCGCGAGAGCGCCGGTGGGTTCCACCGTGGTCGACCGTATGGCCTGCGAGTGTTTTACGAACAAGCGGCCGTCGATATCCATTGGGAGTACGTAACCCGGCACGCCGATCGCCACTGGTCGATCATGCTCCAGCAGTGTCGCTTCGATGTCACGGATTTCATCGGCCACGAGGAATCGAACGCCATACGAGCGAGTCGCGCCGGGAGCTAGCGTATCAGTCGATCCTGGATTCCACGGTTCGGCGTTGCTCCATTCGGCGTCGGCGTAGGCGCCGCTCAAGGCCATCCATTCGTAGAAGCCCTCGAACGTGATTCCGCGCCTGGTCAGGTCGCTCAACAGCGGGTTATAGGCCTCAAACGACGTGTGACCGTACGGCACCACGACCAGTGTGGGGCCCGTGCCGCTCAACGGTGTGACCTGCAAGTATCCGGCATCTCGGCCGATGTAGGGATCGTAAAAAGAGCACTTGGCGTGAGCTTCTTCGAGCGATCTATCCTGCAGTATGTTGTTGAACACCATCGGAATGCCGAGGGCTCCAATCTCCACCGGCAGTTCGCCTTTGTTGTGCAGCTCGAACCGGAGTGCCAGGTTCCCACCATCCAGTTCCCAATAGCGCTTCACCTGCAACGGGAGATCGGGCGGCAGTGTGCCGGCAAGGTCGCTGGCTGCAAGCACCGGAGCAGACACCGTGAGTGCTTCCACCGGTGCGCGCTCCGCTGCAGTTGAGGCCTCTAGCCACTCTACCGACCCGGCGGTGCGCCACCGCAGGTTGAGATCACCAAGGTGAAAAAAGCCATTCCCGTCTCGCCGGTCGAGCCAATCACTGGGCGTGAAGTCGAATTCGACGCCCGTGGGCTTGAGCGCGGCGACGGTCTGCGACGCCGCCACGAGCTCCAGATTCAGCCCCGGGGTCGCGAAGCTCAGAGTCCCGCGCTCCAGGCCCAGCGTCGCTATAGTGTCGGCCTCGTTGCCGCGCCCGCGCTCATCCTGCGCCGCCCCTGCGGCGGAGAGGCTCACGACAATGACCAATAGCAGTAAGCACCTGGTCAGCACAGATGAATACCAGCGGTGGCAACGTTCCATGGTTTTCTCCGAGGCTGTCAGTCTGCCAGCGGCCGCCGAAACGCAAATCTGAGATCACAATTCGTCGACCGCAAATCTCCCCGCTCCCAGATCCAGCTCCACTATCTGCAACCCTGCCCACGCCAACATCGTATAGTCATTTAACTTCCTTGCAATCCACCGATCCAGGGGGCAGCAATGCGCAATCAGAGTAAGCTAGCGCTACGGGCATTTGTATTCAGTTTGGTCATTGGAGTCCTTCTCGTGGCTCCCCACGCAAGCCTGGGGCAAACCCGCGGCGATCGCGTGCCTGGCGATCACTGGATGCAATACACCGATGTCGCCGAAGCCGGCTTCGACGCCGAGAAGCTCGCCGCGGCGCGGCAAACGTGGGAAGCGCTACCGTCTTCCGCCTTCCTGGTAGTCTCCGACGGTGCGGTGGTCGCTGCCTGGGGCGACGTCGGACGCCGGTTCATGTGTCACTCGGTGCGCAAGAGTTTCCTCACGGCGCTCTACGGGATCTACTGGGACCGCGGCGAGATCGAGCTCAACAAGACACTGGCTGATCTCGGTATCGACGATGACCCCGACCCGCTGTTGGAAACCGAGAAACGGGCGCGCATCCTCGACCTGTTGAAGGCGCGCTCCGGCGTCTTCCATCCCGCAGCCTATGCCGGCCGGACGGACTCGCGGCCCCGCGGCAGTGAGGGCCCCGGTCGCTACTTCGCTTACAACAACTGGGATTTCAACACTGCGGCTGCAATCTTGAAGCAGGAGACCGGCGCCGACGTGTTCGAGGAGTTCGACCGGTACTTCGGACAGCCAACGCAAATGGAAGACTGGCGAGTGTCGGACGGCTACTACCACTACGAGCGTGACAAGTCGCAGTATCCAGCCTACCCATTCCGTATGTCGGCACGTGACGCAGCCCGGTTCGGGTTGCTCTACGCCCGGCTCGGCATGTGGCAAGACAAGCCGATGCTCTCCGAAAATTGGGTTCGCCGCAGTTCGGCGCTCTACTCGATCGACAGCGACGTCATGGGCTACGGTTTCATGTGGTGGGTGATGCGTGAGCCTCGCTTCACCAAGCACGGGATGTTTGCAGCGCTCGGTGTGGGCAACCAGATGATCGCAGCGTTGCCTAAGAGCGATATGGTGATCGTGAATCGCGCCAATACCTACCGGGGAGAGAGCACACCGATGGGACCACTGCTCGACCTGATAGAGCAGGTACTCGAGGCGCGCACAGGAGGCGCGGTCGCCGATCCGACACTTGTGGCACTAGAGGTGGGCTCAGACCCCAACATCACACACGTCGCAAACGGACAGTTGGCCGAGTTCGTTGGTGAGTGGGACTTCCCACCACCACCGCTCAACCTACCGGTGCGTACGACGGTTCAGATCACTGCTGGAGATGGCCACCTGGTGGGTTACTCCCCAGTATCGGGCACGTTCAAGCTTTACCTACAGTCAGACGGAACACTACACGAGGAGGACAGTTACGAGCGCTACGTTCCGGTACGGGACGAGGCCGGTGTGTTCGCCGGTATCTCCGACGTGAGAACCGTCGTTTCAGTAGCGGTCATGGCGGCAACCCAGGGGCAGGACGATCGCGCTGCCGAGCTGCTAGCGATGATCGACGGCATCGAGAGTGTCACTGCCGGGGTCGGAAGCGTGGTCATCGATGTATTGGCTGGACGAAAGGATTCAGCGGATCACACCGCGCGGCAGCTAGCAGCCAGACATGATGCAACTCAGGTCGAGTTGGAGATCAACGCAACGGGTTACGCCTTGATGCGAGCACAGCAGACGGAACAGGCTTTAGCGGTATTCGAGCTCAACACGCGTGTGTTCCCTGAAGCGTTCAACACCTGGGACAGTCTGGGAGAGGCACTCATGAACCTGGGCCGCGACGAAGAAGCGATCCACGCCTACCAACGGTCGCTGGAACTGAGTCCGGAGAACACCAACGCCGAGACAATGATCTCCCGGATCAGGAGGGGTCGGCCTTGATTCTGCACAGTAGTGCGATGGACTAAAGGCCAATCAACACCTCTGTGCGCATCGCGGCACTTGCCTGGTGTGTCGCTCGGGGCAACCTCCTCGACGGGGACCGTCGCCGTGCCTATGGACGGAACCGGGGATCGGGCCTATGATCGCAGTCAGACTCGCCCCCGAACACCGGTTTGAGAGGAGAACTACAGATGCCCGAGCCGATCCTCGCACCGGACGACACGGTCTTGCCCGAGGACCGGTTCTTCGATCCTGATCCCACCGTCCGCAGGACCGCTAGGGACCTGTTCGACGGCACGCGTGATCTCCCCATCATCAGCCCGCACGGCCATGTAGACGCCACAATTCTCGCGGACGACAGCCCGTTCCCCGAGCCTACTGCGCTGATCGTATTCCCCGATCACTACGTGTTCCGGATGCTCTACTCCCAGGGTATCGCGCTCGAGAGCTTGGGAATTCCCACGCGCGACGGTACGCCCGTAGAGCGAGACCCCCGCAAGATCTGGCGGTTGTTCGCGGAGAATTACCACCTGTTCCGCGGCACGCCGACCGCAGCGTGGTTGGGCTACGAGTTTTACCAGGTGTTCGGTGTGCGCAAGCCACTCACCGGCGCAACCGCGGATGCCATATACGACGAGATCTGTGAGAAGCTGGAATCGCCCGAGTTTCGTCCGCGCGCGTTGTTCGAGCGCTTCGGCATCGAAGTGCTCTCGACCACTGATGCCGCGAGCGACACTCTCGACAGCCACGTACGGATCCGGGAGTCCGGCTGGCCGGGCAGGGTGATCCCAACGTTCCGTCCCGATGCGGCGTTTCAGTTGGCTGCTCCGGACTGGCTTGCCGAGATCGATCGACTATCCGCCCTCTGCGGTCGCCCGATACCGGACTATGCAGCGTTCATCGAGGTGCTGGAGAACCGACGCGCGTATTTCCTTTCGTTGGGTGCCACGGCCACCGACCACGCTGCGGAAGAGCCGCTTGGTGAGCGCCTGCCGACAGAGGAAGCCGACCAGCTCTTCCAGCAAGCGCTCCGGGGCGACGCCACGCCAACCGACCAGCGGCGGTTTCAGGCTCACATGCTGATGGAGATGGCGCGTTGTTCAACTGAAGACAGTCTGGTCATGCAGCTGCACGCTGGCTCGCTGCGCGATCACAACCGGCCCTTCCACGAGCGGTTTGGCCCGAACACCGGGGCGGACATTCCTGTTGCTACCGAGTACACCCGAAACCTGCGTGAATTGCTGTGCACCTACGGGAACGACCCGCGCTTCCGGATGATTCTGTTCACCCTGGACGAGGCGACCTACTCCCGCGAGCTTGCCCCGCTTGCCGGACACTACCCAGCTCTCAGGCTCGGTCCCCCCTGGTGGTTCTTTGACAGTATCGAAGGAATGATGCGCTATCGGGAGCGGACGACGGAGACCGCAGGTATCTACAACACCGCCGGGTTCAACGACGACACGCGCGCGTTCTGCTCGATTCCCGCGCGCCACGACCTCGCCCGCCGCATCGACGCGAACTGGCTCGCGCGTCTCGTCACGCGCCACATCGTCGATCTACAGGATGCGCGCGAGATGGCACGGGCGTTGGCGTACGACCTGGTGCGAGACGCATATCGTCTGGATTAGGCGCGAACTGTCGTCACCGCCATCCCGAGCGTCGACACGGCGATAGCCGTCCAGCTCGGCCACAATCCCACCAGCGACGCCGGACAGGGGGAACTATGCAGCGAATCAGTCGCAGAGATCTCGTGAAGCAGTCAGCAAGCATGGTTGCGGGAGCTGCCGCTGCGGCAACTGCGTCCGGCAGGCTCGTGGCAGCCGTTCACACCGCACGGCGCGGACGGCCCCTTCCACGGCTGCGATTTGCTGTCATCGGCACGAACCACTCTCATATCTACCAGATGGTCGACTCAGTGACGCGAGGCGGCGGTGAGTTGGTATCGGTCCACGTCCGCGAACCCGATCTCCGAGCCGCATTTCAGGCACGGTACCCGAACGCAGGGGTCGCCGCCGAGGAACGAGCGATCCTCGAAGACGATTCCATACAGCTGGTACTCTCTTCCATAATCCCGAACGAGCGCGCCTCCTTGGGCATCCGTGTCATGCAGCACGGTAAGGATTATATCGCCGACAAGCCCGGCGTTACGACGCTCAAGCAGCTCGCCGACGTGCGTCGTGTGCAGTCCGAGACCGGGCGGATCTACTCGATCATGTACTCGGAGCGGTTTGGGAGTGCCGCCACCGTAAAGGCAGGTGAGCTGGTAAAGGCGGGTGCGATTGGAGAAGTGATCCATACCATCGGACTCGGGCCGCACCGCATTCACCCACCCGAACGACCCGAGTGGTTCTGGAATCCCGAGGCATACGGCGGCATCATCTGCGACATTGGATCGCATCAGGTCGATCAATTCCTGTACCTCACCGGTTCAACGACGGGCGAAGTAGTTGCCGCTCAGATTGCCAATTACCGACACCTGGACCATCCCGGCTTTCAAGACTTCGGTGATTTCGTTCTGCGCGGCGACGGGGGAACGGGTTACGTACGGATCGACTGGTTCACGCCGGCCGGGTTGGGGGTTTGGGGAGACACGCGCTTAATCGTGCAGGGAACCGATGGTTATGTCGAAGTGCGAAAGAACATCGACATCGGCGGACGCGAGGGCGCGGACCACCTGTTCCTGGTGGACGGGGACGGAATCCGCCACATCGACTGCAGCGGAGTCGAGCTGCCCTATGGGCCGTTCATCGTAGACGACGTGCTGAACCGAACGGAGACGGCGATGACACAAGACCACTGCTTTCTCACCACCGAACTCGCGCTCAGAGCACAGCAGCAGGCGACTTGGATCGCCGGCGCGCCGCAGTGACACGACCGCGGTTCGGGTATCGCTGGACGATCGTCGCGCTACTCTTCGGCGCGACGACGATCAACTACATAGACCGCCAGGTCATCGGCATCCTAGCCCCTACGCTCACCCGTGAGTTCAACTGGAGTGAGTCCGATTACGGGGCCATCGTATCATGGTTCAGCATTGCCTACGGCATCGGTCTTCTGGTCATGGGCCGCGTCTTGGACCGCATTGGAGTGCGGCGCGGCTTCACATTCGCCGTGACCGGCTGGAGCGCGGCCGCGATGGCGCACGCCTTGTTTCGCACGGTTACCGGGTTCTCAGTGGCGCGTGCGCTCCTCGGCGT
>JARRLJ010000088.1:3581-6526 GCA_037387025.1 Gemmatimonadales bacterium | reverse complement strand
TTCTGAACGCCGGGACCAACGTAGGGGTCGTTGCCGCCGCGTTGCTGGTACCGTTGATCACGCTCACGTTGGGTTGGCGTTGGGCGTTCATCCTCACCGGTGTGCTCGGCCTGCTCTGGATTCCGGCCTGGCAAGCCGTCTACCGCAGTCCCGCCGCCCACCCCAAGGTGTCGCCGCACGAATTGGAGCTCATTCAGAGCGACCCACCCGATCCGCCGAACGAGATCCCGTGGCGCAAGCTGCTGGTTCACCGCCCTACCTGGGCGTTCGTCGTCGGCAAAGCGATGACCGATCCGGTGTGGCTGTTCTATTTGTTCTGGCTCCCCAAGTTCCTCGACGAGAATTGGGGTGTGCAGTTGTCCGGGCTGGCACTCCCGTTGGTCGTCATCTACGTAGCGGCCGACGTGGGTTCGATCGCAGGGGGTTGGATATCGGGCGCCCTCATCAAGCGCGGTTGGTCAGTCAACCGCGGACGCAAGACAGCCATGCTGCTGTCAGCTGTGCTGATTCTACCCACCATGGCCGCACCGGCGGCGGGCGGCATGTGGACTGCGGTCCTGATCGTAAGCGTGGCGGCGTCAGCGCACCAGGGATGGTCCGCCAACCTCTTCACCACTGTGAGCGATATGTTCCCCCGGCGAGCGGTCGCCTCCGTCATCGGCATCGGCGGTTTTGCGGGCATGTTTGCCGCATTCATGTTCCAGCGGTTCACCGGTCAACTCCTGGATGCTACGCAGGGCAACTACGCTCCGGTCTTCGTTGTCCTCGGAATTACATATATGGTGGCCCTGGGAATCATCCACTTGTTGGTTCCCCGGATGGAACCGGCAAGCCTCGAGTGGACTGGTTCAATGTGAGGACGCGGAACGGTGGCGGCTGCGGATCTCACTGTCCACCGGGCTTCCTATACCGTTCCACCCGAAGCTGCAACTCGGCCGCCAGGTCGGTGAGGCCGGCCGCCTCAGCAAGAACACGGGCGTGCTGTGCCGTACGCACGGCATCCGCCATACGACCGGCGGCAGCATACGCCGATGCCAGGACGCTCATGATGTTGGGATCGTCTCGCTCGGTGAGTTGGGCCGCCCGCTCAGCGACGAGCACCGCACCCTCGGTCTCTTCCAGCTCGATCAGTACGGAGGCCAATCCCAACAGTACTCTGGTATCGTCCGGCCGGTTGCGCAGGGCCGCGCGATAGTGATCCGCCGCCTCGCTCGCCCTCCCCTGCGCGGCTAGCCTGTCGCCAAGTCGGTACTCCTCGGTGGCACGGTACTCCGCTATCTCCGAGCTGTACTTCTGGCTCAAACCTCGGTTCAGTATCTGGAGATCGGCGCGATTGCGGGGCAACACTTGAATCGCCATCTCGGCCATCTCATCGACCGATCTGGCTCCGAATACGACTCGCCGAGGCGGCTGGCTGGGGTTCTGCGGATTGTCGCTCGTGTTGTCGTACGTGTAGTGCATAGTCAGGACAGTGCCCTTCCGCAGGTGAATCGGTTCCACGTAGCGATAATCGTCCTGCCAATTGAAGTCCCAGTCCATGATGCGTATCAACCATTCCTTCTTGCCGCCCGGTAACGTGGCAAAGCCTTGCAGCTCCTTGCCCAAGTAGTGTGCGTGGGGGTAAACGCTCAGCACATCGACATCCACTGGTAGTTCGTAATAATCCGTGACGAGGTAGTTGCTGGCTCCGGCTGGTATGTCGATGTCGAACGAACCCAGCAGTATCAACGCGGGGCTTCGTTCCGGTTCAAGTTCGGCAAAATGAAAACCGACCTGTGCAGCGATGACTTCCCGTCTGCCGGTGGGGCGCAAATGGAGTTGTAGCACGAGGTCGGTTCCGGGTTCGAGCTTCCAAGCCAGGTCGCCGCGTTCCAATTTGGCATTCTTGCCCGGCGTCCATCCGACGAAGAATCCTTGCGGGTTGGACGCGTGACTCATCACATCCATTCCGTCGAAACCCGGTATCGAATCCTCGGCATCGAGTGTGCGGGAAGACTCGGTGGCATCGACCATCATGCGGGCGTGATGCACCGCCTTGGCATTTCCGGGCCTCAGCTCAACAGCGCGCACATATTGTGGTACTGCGACGGGAATGGGTGCCACTATGTTGCGGTAGATCTCCTGGCCCTGAGCGGCCAGGGTATAGGGTGGTACCTTCACGATCAAATCCGGCTCGCCGAGCTGCCAATCGTCACCCAGTCGCGGCGCCGGGGGCAGGTCAGCCGGGTCACCCTCGATCGCGCCCTGCTCGACCCAGCGACGAATGACGGCTATCTGCCTGCCATTCAAACGTCGCTCGTTCACAAACGAGCCAAAGCCAGGCTCCGGCAGCCACGGAGGCATACGGCGTTGCCCGACGGCATCGGCGATGAGCGGGGCCCAATCCTTGATCTCCTGATACGACAGCACGCTGAACGGCGCCGATCCGGATGGCCGGTGGCAAGTTGCGCAATGCTCGAAGACGATCGGTGCCACATCTCTCGTGAACGAAATGGGACCGTCCGGTTGTGCCGCGAACGTCTCCACATCCTGTGTTTTGGGAGTACAAGACCAAAGCAGCAGTGGGACGATCCCCGCCTGGTAGGCACGGCAGGTTGCGCATGCCGTAAGGCGCCGGGCGGTGGGTGACAGGATCAACTCCCTTCTCTTAACCGGGTGCCGAGCTCGTCTTCGTCATGAAGCTCCAGCCGCTTCGGAAGGAACACAGTGTAACTGACCAGAGGGGTGGTAGGGCGGGCTGGCGAACTCCACCAGCCCGCCCTACTCTCAGTTGACCTCCGTCGGCCTGGCGTTGGCCAGGTAGATGCCGTTGAATACCAATCTGAACGTTCCGTGCGGCTGACCGCGGACCAGCACTTCAGGACCAAAGATGTACAGCTTACCTTCGCCCACGCTCGCCTCGATGGCAGCGAGACCGTCCTGCACATGCTCCTGACCCCAAGCCC
>JARRLJ010000088.1:0-3561 GCA_037387025.1 Gemmatimonadales bacterium | reverse complement strand
GAGTCGTACCACGCAACGCGATTCACACCTTGCACGTCCCCCCCTCCCTCGATCCGGAAGACGGGGCTACGGCTGAACGTCATCACGGCATGATCGTCCATTCCGTAGGCGATTGGTCTGGTGTTGTCCACGCGCGCTTCGAGCAACGAGCCAGGTATGAAGTATTCTGTGCTTCGCAGCGGGCGGTCGGTTTCATCGACCATGTGGTTGCCGATGGGCAGGTCCAGGTGGGTTGCCAGGTTGGCCGAAGTACCGATCGTTATGATTGTGCCGCCCTCCTCCAGAAACGCCCGTAGCTGGGGAACGGTCGCGTCGGCGGTTACTCTTCCCACGCGGTCGCGATACTCCTCGGGGATGTCCTGCAAAGCCCCCTCTTCCTGCTCGTACCTGCCGCCTTCCTGCGGTCCGCCGCTCATGGCCGGGATTGCACCCGTCGGGAATATCAAGACGTCATACTGCCGCTTGAGTCTGCCCGCATCGAGTTGTGGAGGGTAGACGACTTCAAACGGAAACTCGAACTGTTCCAGGAGCCAGCGGGTCCAACCGGATGGCATTGACCCACCGTACTGGTCCCACAACCCTACCCGTACCTGCTGCATTTGGAGCCCCTCGGTACGGGGCATCGACGCCACGCCCTCGAAGCTGATACCCAGCTCCGAGGCTAGCTGCTGCAACCTGGTTTGGGTGCCCCCGCCTGAGCGGACGTAGATGGTTCCCGCAGGGTATACCTGTCCGTTCACCGTCACTGGTTGGGTCACCCAGTAGACCCTCTCGCCGCCTTCAAGCAGGCGGTTCAACGCGACGAACGCTTCGTTTGGCTCGTGTCTCAGCAGAAATCCTCGCGCACCTTGAGCGTTGGTCACATTGCCCGCTGGTACTTCAGCAAACCCCTCGATCTTCTCGAACGGTCCTGTGAAGCCATCGAGTATGCGATCGAACTCGACACCCATCTGGAACGCCAAGGTCCAGCCCGTGACGTCGTACGGTGCAATGGGGGGCCCACCAGGGTACGCGAAGTCATTGGGGTGGTCCTGCGGTTCAAACATGCTCATTACGTGCGGCCTGAATGCCTGTGCTGCCATCACGACGAACGAGCCTGCGGGATAAGTCTTCCCGCCAACCTGGAAATCTGTGGTGGCCCGGTGCACCGCCACACCGCTCTTGATCAGCACATTCACGAACTTCGCCGCGGTGGGAAAGTCTGCTTGGTCCGCCGGCAATATGAATCCACGGGGATCCCTATGCGCCGGGTCGTTCAGCACTTCGTCGTAGAGCTCGGGTGGCGCGCCCCGGCGACCCCGCCCGGCGTCGACTTCGCGACCGGCAGCCGCTGCTTGCAGCGCCTCGATCCTCATCGGGGGTATGGTCCAGTGATCCTGGTTGCCACGCTGGATCGAGTTCCGCCCCATCAAGTAGATGTTGTACAGCAGGTTCTCGCGATTGCGGGAAGCGTAGTCCAGCACTGCGCGGTTGGCGGTCACCGAGTAATCAATGGACTGCCGAAAGTGCCACTCCTGGGGTTTGATCGGATACGGCAAATCGTTGTGCGCCAGTTGGCGATCCGGTATCAACGGGATCTGCATCGGGGTCGGGGTCCCGATGATCTCCGTGAGCAGCCCAACCATGTTGTGCCAGTAGGGCGTGGTCCGCTGGCCGCCGATCCACCACGTGGAATAGCTCGCGCCCGATCTCGTGGTGGCTCCAGGCTTGCCTTCGACGATGAACCGACGATGCATGGCCGATCCGACTCCATCGATAGTCGTGATCACCAGCGGATCGATGTCGTAGTTGAACGGATCGCGGAACGGCGGCGAGAACAACACCGTGCCGGCAGGACCAGACTGGTGGTGATTGTACATGATCTGAGGGAACCACTCCCGATAGAGAACGCGACTCATGTTCTCAGTCTCGGGCATGTTGTTCATGTAGGCATCGCGGTTGTTGTCGTGCCCTACGTACCAGTGATACAGCCGGGGCAATCCTGATGTGCTTCGATCCTCGGGCTCTTCATGCCTCATGTACCAGCCGGACACCAGTTCCATGCCGTCTGGGTTGGCATGGACCGCCAGGACAATCACGTCATCCAGAAACCGCAGCGTCTCAGCGTCGTCGAGGGTCGCTAGCTGGTAGACGGTCTCGACTATTTGGTGTGCGCCCACGACTTCAGTGGCATGGAGGCCGCCATCGAGCCACACGACCGCCTTGCCCTCGCGTGCCAGCTGTCGCGCCTCGTCGTCGGTTAGTCCCTCCGCGAGCGCTAACCGCCGCGCTATGTCCTTATAGCGCGCCAAGTTCTGATGATTCTCCTGAGAGGTAATGATACACATGAGCTGGCTGCGGCCCTCAGCAGTCTCCCCGATTTCCTCCAGCACTACACGAGGAGATTCATCTGCCAACTTGCGCCAGTAGGACTCCACCTGGGTGTACGTAGCTAGCTGGTAGTCGTCGCCTATGTTGAAGCCGAAGTGATCGATCGGTCGCGTTACCTGAGCCAGACAGGACCCAGGCGTCGCTGCAACTGCCCAGGACGACACGACGAGAACGGACACTGTGGCCAGGAAGGGCAACGGCTTCGAACGGGTGAACCTGTTCATACGGACACCGCCTTCGAGTGGTTGTTGGAATTGGTTATGCGGTGCAGAGCGTCTAAGCTTAGCCCGCCGGGCGCCACTTGGCCAGTTCAGCGGCGTGGGCGGCCGCTGACTCCGCTTGACGATCTCCGCTGGACTTCGCCGGACATTGGAGTAGTATTTCGGTCGTCCCACTCAGTCGAGCCTACCATGTCCAGCCGTGCAACCATCGTCCTCACCGCCATCGCTATCGGGTTTACGGCATCGTGCGCCACGTCTACACAACAGACTTCGTCGACACGATCCAGAAACGTCCTCACAGCCGAGGCTTTCGAGAACCGATCGGAGCGCAATCTGTACGACCTCCTCGCACGCATACGGCCCAACTGGCTGCGGCCCCAAGGAGCGAATCTGGTAACCGGAACCTCGCCGGTAGTGGTCTACATCAACAATGTCAGGTTCGGGGGCGTTGACGCCCTGGTCGATATCACGCTCGACCGAGTCGAGCAGGTCAGGTTCGTGGACGGAACCGACGCTGCCACTCGCTACGGCCTGAACACCGATGGCGGCGTGTTAGAGGTAACTACAAAACGCGGTGGAGGCTAAGTAGGGAGTGAAGTAGAACGTTAGCCCCGTTCCCCACATCCTCGGGCCGCGTATACTCTTGGGGGGAGTGACTCATTCCCCCCACGCTTGGTACGAAGATCATGCCTATCGGTGCCAGCTTGGCAATACTCTGGGCATCGTGCCCGGCTCCACTTGGCATGGTAATGCTGGACAGATCGAGCTTTTTTGCCGACTCCGCCACTACACGCATGATGCGCTCGTCTGCGAGCGCGGCACGGGACAGGTAGAACTCATCGAAGCCGAACCCCGTATCAGTCTCCTCCCCAATTTGCTGTGCCCTCCGGCCGATTAGCTGATAGAGTCGCTCGATCTTCTCCATGTCGGTGTCCCGCAGCTCCAGGCTCAATATCACCCGGCCTGGAAT
>JARRLJ010000087.1:0-6424 GCA_037387025.1 Gemmatimonadales bacterium | reverse complement strand
TCCCGAGGTACTGGATCGGCGCCGCCATGATGTTGGTACTGGCGGTGGCTCGGGTATCGAGCACCTCGCTCGTGCCCTCGTAGCTGCCGCCCATCACGTACCGCGGGTCGTCGGGGTCGAAGGCGAGGAACGCGCTCTCGCCGCCCGCTGATGATTCCCAGCTCGCTGTCGTGATGCCGCCGCTCCCCAGCTCGCGGCTGGCGATCGCGACTGAGCTGTTGTCCTGCGGTCCGCCGTAGATCCGGTAGGGGAAGCGGTTGTCGACGTTGATCCGGTAGAACTGTCCGGTGGGCATCGTGCTCTGGGTTGTCCAGGTCTCGCCCCGGTCCAGGCTGATGGCTGCACCGCCGTCGTTGGAGATGATGAGGTTGGCGGGGTCGTCGGGGTTGATCCACAGATCGTGGAAGTCCCCGTGCGTGCCGGAGATCTCCTCCCAGGTCCGGCCGCCATCGATCGAGCGGAACGCATCGGCGCTCAGGACATAGACGATGTTCTCGTCCTTAGGATCGACGAACAGCTCGATGTAGTACCAGGCCCGCTGCACCAGCCGGTTGTCGCCGCTGACCTTGCTCCAGTGCGCGCCGGCGTCGTCCGAGGCGTAGAGGCCGCGTTCGGTCTTGTAGGAGTCGCTCTCGATCAGCGCGTAGACCTTTTCCGGGTTCGAGCGACTGACGGCGATCGCCATCTTGCCCATCTCCGTGGGCAGGCCCTCGGTCATGGCGTTCCAGGTCTCGCCTCCGTCGGTGGACTTCCAGAGCCCGCTTCCGGGGCCGCCGCTGATCACCTTCCAGGGCAGGCGGCCGTACTCCCACATCGCGGCGTAGAGGATGCGCGGGTTGGTCGCGTCCATGGAGAGTTCCGCTGCGCCGGTGCGCTCGTCTACGGAGAGCACCTTGCGCCAGGTGGCGCCGCCGTCGGTGGACTTGAACACGCCCCGCTCGGGCGAGGGGCCGTACAGCGCGCCCTGCGCCGCGACGTACACCACGTCCGGGTTCTTCGGATGTACAACGATCCGCGCGATGTGCCGGGTCTCGGTCAGTCCCAAGTGCGTCCAGGACTTGCCCGCGTCCGTGGAGCGGTAGACGCCGTCCCCGGAATGCGTCATGACGCCGCGCACCGGATGCTCCCCCATGCCCACGTACACCACGTTGGGGTCGCTCTCCGCGACGGCGACGGCGCCGACGGAGCCGGTCTTGAAGAACCCGTCGGACACGTTGCGCCAGGTGAGCCCCATGTTGTCCGTCTTCCAGAGTCCGCCGCCCGTGGTTCCCATGTAGTAGGTCCGGGGATCGCCGATGACGCCCGTGCTGCTCACCGAGCGCCCGCCCCGGAACGGCCCGATGGAGCGCCACTTCACTGGCGCGAAGGCGGTGTCGAGATTGGCAACGGAAGCGGCGGGCCTGGCCTGCGCGTCGAGAGGGGAAGCGGCCGCGCAGAGGGAAAGCAGCACGAAGAAGGTCCTGTTCATGTGGCCTCGCGGAGTGGGACGTTGGGTCACCGACAACGTACCGTGCCCTACTGGCAGTGTCGACCCGCCCGACTCACGGCGGAGATGCCTTAGCGCACCGGAACGGACACGAGCGCATAGGACTCATTCGTGGAGGAGCTGTGGCGGGGGTGCTGCTTCATGAAGTCTGGCATATCATTTCTTGTGATGAAGAGCCGAACAATCGGTGAAACCATACACACGGGAATCCTTCATATACCGGCTATCCCTGGAGCGAGCAATACACGTGTCCGATCTGTCCATAATCGAAAGGCTGACCGTTGCCGTCGTGTGCGCCTTCTGTACAACAGGCTGCGCAGGATCGGAAGGCAACTCCGACGGCGAGATGAGAGTTAGTGTGCTGGAAGCGGCAGTACGTGAGTATGACCCGTCGCCAATGCACCCTAGGTTGGTCGTCAACCGAGACGCTCTTATCTCTGTCGGGGGCTTGTCGGAACGTGAACTCCATATGCTGGCAGAGCTTTTAGAGGGTGTGGCATCGATCGGAGTTGCTGCGACTGACTCTGCGTGCGTTTCGGAGCGACCTGGCCCGCTGGGTGGGTGCATGGAGATGGCCGTCCGACACTTCGAGAAGCGCGACCACGACACAACTGCGGTGCGGGTTGCATGGTACGGAGTCACAGTCGGCGGGGAGCCAGTCCAGGGAGGCGATTCGTATCAGGCTACCCTGATTGTGGGTGTCACAGACGGTGAAGCTCGCGTTGTGCGCAGGGAGGAAATTGACTATGCTGGTTCCGGTGTGCAATCCCGTTTTCCTGAGTAGAGCTAAGCTAAGTGAAGCCCTTCCTTCTCATCCCCATCTCGGCGTCGATGTTGGAAGTCCGCGAGCACCTGAAGTGCGTCGACGAGGATGCGATGCCGGATCCAGAGGAGATGCGCTACATGACCGACCTCATTTACAGGCTGGTGCCGACGATGCAGGCTCTCGAGAGGTACGCCGAGCAGCTAGCCGGCAAGCCGGTGCTGAATTGACGGTCCGCTCCCAGCGGGCGACTACGTCGCTTTAGCGACAGATGGCCGAGCCGCGGCTCTTAGCCGTGGTATTTCCCGTGAAATTGGTTCCTTACAAACTGACCAGACCCGGGTCCACCTGATACACCGTGTGTCGCTCTAAGACTCAGCGCACTCTCAGCCCGCCCCTTACTGCCTCTGCCCGTTCCTTACCGCCCCTTCCGAGCCGAAACCGATTCCCGATCGCTTGACTGAGTGGTGCTGTCGTCTCATGCTACAAACTGGTCCCAAGGTCATGCGAGCCGCGATGCACTGGAACCACCGATTCAAAGCCGTTGCGATCGCAGTGCCGGTGCTGCTGCATGCGGCTTGCGGAGAGGAACAGCAGACCCCGATCGAACCACCTGTGGTTTCGGACAGCATCCCCGCCGAGATCGTCACCTGGCTCCAGGCAAACGCCGTCCCGTTCAACACCGCTCAGGCCGGCGGTGACTATACGGACATGATGCCGCTAGAGGAGATGGTGGGTGCCGCTCGCGTAGTGGCGCTGGGGGAGACCACACATGGGACGCGCGAGTTCTTCCAGATGAAGCACCGCGTGCTCGAGTTCCTGGTCGAGGAGGCGGACTTCAACCTCTTCGCCATAGAGGCGACGTGGCCCGAGGCCAACCGACTGAACGAATACGTGCACACGGGCCAGGGCGATCCCGCTACTCTTCTCTCCGGTCTCTATTTCTGGACCTGGAACACCGAAGAAGTGCTGGAGATGATCCAGTGGATGCGACAGCACAATGAGAATCCAGGGAGTGCCCCGACGGTGAGCTTCCTGGGGTTCGACATGCAGTTCCCGGGAATGGCCATCTACAACGTGCTGGTATTCCTCGAGGCGGTCGACCCGGGCGCCGCTGCGTTTGCCACCGAGCACACGGACTGTCTGACGCGCTTCGCGAACGGCCCTGCTGGTTACAGTGGTGCCGAACGGTACTCCGAACATACCCAGACGTATCGTGACGCGTGCTTGGCGGATGTGTCCCTGGTATACGATTCCCTGGAACAGCACCGGACGGCATATGAGGCCGCATCTTCGCCCGAGGAGTTCGCCAAGGCCCTGAGGAGCGCCCGGCTGATCATTCAGTACGAGGACATGGCGTCGGGGAGAACCGCGGGCGCCCGGGACCTCTATATGGCCGAGAATGCCAAATGGTTGCTGGATCAGGCCGGAGCAGGAGCGAAGATCGTGCTGTGGGCCCATAACGGCCATGTGGCAGACAGCCCCAGCTACGGTTCGGGTGCGTCGATGGGCCACCACCTCCGCGCCGAGTATGGGGGCGAGTTGGTGATAGTCGGCTTCGACTTCCACCACGGGTCGTTTCGCGCCGTCACCGTGGCACCAAGCGGGGGGTACGGCGCGCTCACTGACCATACGGTCTTTGAGCCACCGCGCTCGAGCTACGAGTACTACTTCCACGCGGCAGGGTACGAGCGATTCTTCTTGGACCTGCGTGGCGTCGACACCGCGACACCGGCCACATCCTGGCTCGCGGGCCCCCGACAGATGCGCTCGATCGGCGCCGCGTTCAAGCCGAGTCGACCGGGGGATTACTTCTACGACGTGGCCCTGCCCACGCGCTTCGACCTCATCATCTACTTTGACGCAACGAGCGCTGCGATCGGCTTGCCATATGACCCGCCGGGCAGTTGGTAGGAAGACTCACACTTATGGCGCAGGTACTTCTGCTGTCGCCAGAACTACAGGGAGCTGGGAGCTGGGAGCAGGGAGAGGAACCGTCCCCGCCACCCGGGAATCGGTGGAAGGGTTGGGCCGCCCGTCTCCCGTCTCTCGTCTCTCGTCTCCCGTCTCCCGTCTCCCGTCTCCCGTTCTCAGCGAGGCGAGCTTCCTCCAACCTTGGCTCCACCGGCCGTGCTGGGTGTCGGGTCGGGGGGCGGTGGGGGCTGGCCGTCGGCGGGCAGACCATTCGCGCCACCTGGTCTGTCAACGGTAATCGAGAGCGTGTTGCTAGGGTTGCCCTGGCTGTCCTGCAGCGTGAACATCTCGGTCACTCCGGTCGCGTTCCCGAAAACGTTGCAGACGTAGGACGTGATCGTGCCGCTGAATCCGTCTCCGCCGACCGTCAACCCTGCTTCGGGAGGCTGCTGGAATTGGCCCGATGAACCACCAATGAACTGGTACGCGACGGTCAACACGGCCGTGCTCTGATTCACGTCGCCATCGGCATCGGTGTAGTTCATGTCGAACTGGAACAAGCTCCCGTCGGGGTCCTGATATCCACAAATCTCGGGATCATTGAGGGTCACCAACCGGCCGGTCACGTTGCTCAGGATCGGGTTCGGCAACTGCACCGTGAGGGTCACATTCACCTGAGTCACCGTGAGCACGAAGTCGCCCACGGCAACTGTCGCCGTGTATACCATGGGGTCGAGATTGTTGGGAATGATCGACAGCGTCAACGTTGCCGGGGTGAGAGTGTCGATCACGGGGCGGTCTATCGTGGCATTGAGCCACGGCGCCACCTGCTGGCCGTAGGAGGTCTGTATCGCCCCGATAGTCACCGACCGCTGCCCGATGTTGGAGATCGTGACCGTCTGCGAGCTAGGCGTCGGCGTGCCCGCTTGCAGCATCGAGAAGCCAGCCGTCGTGGGACTGGCCGAGAGAATTCCCGGTGACGAGAACCACGCCCTCACCTCCCGGTCCTGGTCCATCGTGACGACGCAGGTTGCGTTGGTGGTGCACGTGAACCCCGTCCCGGTGCCGAACCACGACTCCCAGAGGAAATCTGGCTGTAGCGAAGACGCAACCAACGTCACTTGAGTGCCCCACGGATAGGCAACACTGCAAAGGCCTTCAACATAAGAGCAGCTGAGCGGCGGCGATGCACCCTGCGAGACCACCTCACCCAGACCGTCTATCAGCACAGTGAGTGTCGCCATCTGAATGTCGAACGTGGCCGCGACCGTCTGGTTAGCCGTTACCACAAAGGAGCATGTACCGGTTCCCGGACAGCTTGCGCCGGAGGCCTCCCAGCCGGTGAACTCGGATCCTGCGGCCGGCGCTGCATCGAGCGTGAGGCTCGTGCCGTACTCGAACGCCGCTGAGCACGTACCACTCGTCTCCCCCCCAAGACTGGCGCACTCGATCCCGCCCGGCGTACTGCTGACACCGCCCGCTCCAGTACCGGCTCCAACTACCGTGACGGTGAAGCGCTGCAGCGAGAACGTGGCAGTGACGGTCTGGTCCTGATTCATGGTCACCTGACAGGCACCGGTCCCCGTACACGCTCCACTCCAACCAGTGAAGTCGGAGCCCGCACCCGGGGTGGCGGCGAGTCCAGCAATCACGCCCTCAGCGAACGTCGTGCTGCAGGTGCCCTCCGCAGCGCCGCCCGTAATGATGCAGTCGATTCCATTCCCGCCGGCCACGGTGCCACTTCCGTTGCCGCCGCCCTGAACGGTCAACGTGTAATATTGAGTGAACAAGGCCGTGACCGTGAGATCGCCGTCCAGCGTGATTGTGCACGGCCCGACTCCGGCGCAGGCTTCGCCGGTTCCGCTCCAGCCTCCAAACTCATGGATGCCGACCGTGCTCGCCGTGCCGGTGAGTGTTACGCCGGTGCCTTGTGGATAGACCTCTGTGCAATCACCTGATGCCACACCGTTCGTTATCGTGCAACTGATCCCTGCGGGTGTGGAGGTCACCGTGCCGTCGCCCGTCCCGCTCCCCAGAATAGTCAGCGTCGTGGGGCCGGCCTGAACCGTTACAGTAACCGCGTCTGTACCTGTAGCTCCGCCGTTGTCGGTGACTGTCAGCGTGATGGTGTGTACGCCCACACTCAGGGTCACATTCGGGTTCACACCCGTGGCGATCGTGTTGCCACCCTCCGACCAGACGTAGCTCGCGATCGTACCCTCGGCATCAGTCGAGCCCGAACCGTTCAGCGTCACCGCCTC
>JARRLJ010000086.1:0-11530 GCA_037387025.1 Gemmatimonadales bacterium | reverse complement strand
GCCCGGCTACAGGAGCAGTTGGTTGACGTTGGTGGGACGGTTGGCGCCCGGGACCACATATGAAATGGCGGGAGCCCATCTCCAGGCCCTGTCGGATGCCTTGACCTATCCCGAACGAGGAGACACCGAAGGAATACTGGTGACCCGCGACCTACTCTACCGGCCGGGGCAGAAGGCGCAGCTCATGGCTTTGTCAAAGATGCTCGTCGCCGTTGTCACGATCGTCATGGTCATAGCGTGCGCGAACTTCGCGGTTCTCCTCCTCTCCCGCGCCACTACCCGGACTCGTGAGATGAGTATCCGAGCGGCCATGGGCGCTGGTCGTGCCCGTCTAGTCCGTCAGCTCCTGGCGGAAAGTGTGCTGCTCGGCGTGGCCGGCTGTGCCATCGGGATGGCCCTGGCCTACGTGTTCTCCGACGCTGCCGCGACCCTTCTGCCATACGGGTTCGCCACCGGCTTCGCCCCGGACCTTCGCGTGCTTGCCGTGGCCGCGGTGCTTGCCGTGGCCATGTCCGCTGCTGCGGGACTCGTACCGGCGGTGCATGCCGCGGGCGCCAACATCGCTCGCGTCATCGGCCACCGCCACGCCGCGACCGGCCGCAGCCTGGTCCGCGATGCTCTGGTCGTGGGCCAAATGGCTCTGTCTCTGCTGCTGGTGGCCGGCGCGGTTTTGTTTGCCCGGAGCTTCTGGACCGCGCGAACCCAGGACCTCGGGTTCGAGGCGGACAACCGCTTGGTTCTGCAGGTTGACCTGCGGTCCCAGGGCTACACTGAGGCGGAGGGCCGGGCATTCCTGTCTAGCGCGCTTGAGCGGCTACGCGCTATGCCCGGAGTTTCACATGTGGCCACCAGTCGCCAGATACCTTTCCAGGGGGACTGGAGCACCGACTTGGAGGCCCCGCACGGAGCGCAACCCAACAGCGAGGACGGCACCATATGGATCGGGTTGAACGCCGTGTCCGCGGACTACTTTGAAACCATGGGGGTGGATCTGGTCAGCGGGCGACCCTTCGACTCTGGTGATGTCGAGGGTGGGACGCGTGTGGCGGTGGTGAACCAGAGGCTGGCTCAGCTGCTCTGGCCAGGGGTAGACCCGATGGGCAGGTCTATCTCGTTCGGGGATGACCGAGACTTTCAGGTCGTAGGGATCGCACGCGATGCCACGTATTACGCCCTGGGTGAGGATCCCACCACCCAGATGTACGTCTCGGTCCGCCAGCGTTACATGCCGACCGTGCACTTCCTGATAGAGACCTCAGGTCCCCCGGCAGATCTTGCCCCTGCTGCTCAAGCGACCCTGCGACAGCTGGACCCGGACCTGGCTTTCGGGTGGGTCACGACGATGGACGACGTCGTGGCGCAGGTTACGGCACGGTACAAGGTGTCAGCGGTGTTGGTGGGTCTGTTCAGCGGCCTGGCCCTGTTGCTCGCGGTCGCCGGCCTCTACGGAGTTGTGTCGTTTCTGGTGGCGCGCCGCACTCGTGACATCGGCGTGCGAATGGCCCTGGGCGCCGACCGCGGGCGAGTTGCGGGGGAAGTTCTACGTAGCGGGCTCGCGCTGGCGGTAACAGGTGTGGGTCTCGGCCTCATCGGCGCCCTGCTGCTCAGGCGCTTCACCGCAAGCCTGCTCTACCAGGTGGATGCGTCCGACCCATGGGCGCTGATCGCGGCCGCGGGGACGCTGATCGCGGTTGCCGTGGCGGCGTCCTTCGTGCCCGCCATCCGTGCCACGCGGGTGGATCCGGTCGAGGCGATCCGCACGGAGTAGTGGCCCCTCGCGGGCCGCAAAATCCCAATCGTTACTACGTGTAACATAGTATGCCTGAGGATGTAACCTTCGGCGTCGTGATCGCGTATGGCATCTAAGGAGACATCGATCAATGCGCATAGAACGTGAGTTGATGCGAGGCGCGGGGCCGGTCGCGGTGCTGCAGCTGCTCGAACGAAGAGAGATGTACGGATACGAGCTGGTGCAAGCCCTGTCACGCCAGACCGAAGGGGTATTGGCGATGGGACAGTCCACCCTCTATCCACTGCTTTACAACCTGGAGAGTAAAGCACTGGTTCGGAGCAAGTGGAAAGAGGGTGCTTCCGGCCGGCAGCGAAAGTACTACGCTCTGACCAGGAAAGGCGCTGCCCGGCTGCGTGCCTATCGCCGGCAGTGGCGCGGCCTGCTGAACGCTATGGAAGGAATCCGATTGTTCGAATCGGATACGCTGGGGAACTGAGCGGGTGACACAGGGACCGAGACCGAGCATTGGGCTCCGGGAGCTGCGCGACGCGGACAGCCTGGCGCGAGCCACCGGTCTGCCAGTGGAGATCTGCCGCCGGATTCTGAATGTGGCTGACCTCGGTGGTGTCCGTGGCGAGCAAAGGCGCGAAGTGGTGGTGGAGCTGGTGGATCACTTCGAGGATGGCCTGGTGGCGGGAAAGACTGCGGATGAGCTATTGGGTGCATTCGGCGACGAGCAGCTGACGGGGAGGCTCTTTGCCGGCGCCACGCGCCTGAAGGGGGCAACGGCTCGAAATGTGAAACGAGCGGGCACGCACGGCGATCCAGTTTTCTCCACGGTGGGCCGCAACATCAAGTACGCACTGCGGCGCCTGTTTCGGAGCCCGGGATTCACTGTCACGGCGATCGTATCGCTGGCAATAGGAATCGGTGCGAACAGCGCGGTGTTCAGCCTCGTGAACGCTGTGCTGCTGGAAGGGCCTCCCCTGCGAGATCCCGAGAGCCTGATCGACATCTACGTGCGAAACGCCGAATCGGGCTTCACCATCTTCTCTCATCCCGACTTCGAAGACCTGCGGGACGCCACCAGCGAAGTCTTCCAGGGAGTGTCACTGAGTCGTCTCGGTTTGGTGCAAGTCGATCGCGACGGCACTATCGACATGGAACCGGTGGAGCTGGTGACCGGCAACTATTTCTCACTGAACGGGATCGCCGCGCAGCAGGGACGGATGTTCTTGCCGGAAGACGATGTCGCGCCAGGAGCGCACCCGGTCGCGATCTTGGGAAACTCATATTGGCGCAGTGCGTTCGGTGGCGACAGCGACATCGTCGGCCGGCAAATCAGGCTGACCGGCCGGCTCTACACCGTGGTCGGCGTCGCCCCGGAGGATTATAGAGGCAAACTCCGGGGCCTGGTCCCCTCACTCTATCTCCCCATCATGATGGTGAACGAGGTGCAGTCCGGTGGCACCGATGAACTCACTGAGCGGGGTAACCACTCTTCTTTCGTGCGCGCGCGCCTGGCACCGGGAGTGACATCGGACCAGGCTGGGGTCACGGTGGCGGGATTGGCAGACCGGCTCAAGCGCGACTACCCGGGGTACTGGGATCCGGACGACGAAATCGCGCTCGTTCCGACAAAGGACGTAATCGTCTTTCCGCCGTTCGACCGGTTCATACGAGCGGCCGCCGTGCTGCTGACCGTAGTGGTGGCGATGGTGCTGCTGTTGGCATGTGCCAATCTGGCCGGCTTCCTGCTTGCCAAAGCCACCGATCGCCGTAAGGAGATCGCTGTACGCATCGCCATGGGGGCCACGCGACGGACGCTGCTGGCGCAGTTGCTCACGGAGACGGTGCTGCTGGGCCTCATTGGAGGGGCGGTGGGCGTGGTGTTCGGGACGATACTACTCCGCGGTCTTCTGGCGGCCGATCTGCCGCTGCCGATTCCCGTAAGCCTCGATCTCGGTCTCGACGCCAAAGTACTCGGCTTCTGCTTCGTCATTTCCGTAGCGGCGGGTTTGCTGTTCGGACTCGCGCCCGCTCTCAAGGCCACGCGGTCCGACGTTGCCGGCACACTCAAGAGTGAGACAGCTGGCGCGGGGCACGCCGGGCGCTTGAGCCTGAGGAATGGACTGGTGGTTGTGCAGGTCGCCGTCTCTTTCTTGCTGCTAGTGGGGGCGGGTCTGTTCTTGCGGACCTTCATTGCAACGCAAGCGGTCGACCCGGGGTTCGGGCGCGATCCGGCGGCACTACTCAGTATGGCTGTGCCGGCCAACCGCTACTCGGAAGAGGAAGGCCGAGTGTTTGTACGAACTCTGTTCGAGCGGATAGAACAGATTGCCGGCGTCCAGTCGGTGGGCCTCATCAGCAATCTGCATCTCAACACGCTCAGCAGTGAGAGCATCCGAGTAATCCCCGACGGTGTCGAGCCGCCTCCTGGTAGAGAGAGCTTCGATATGGATCGGGCGGAAGTCGACGCCGGCTTCTTCGATGCGGTCGGGATCCGCATCGTGCAGGGCAGGAACTTCAGTGACATGGATAGGGCTGACGCTCCGCCGGTGGTCATCATCAATGAGGCTATGGCTCACCGATTCTGGCCCGATGGGGACGCGGTGGGACAGACACTACGACGGCCCAATGGTGACGAACTGCGCGTGGTCGGTGTGGCCAGTAACGCCAAGATCAACTCCCTGGGCGAAGTCACGCAGCCGTTCGTGTATGTGCCGGTCAGTCAGAACTACGTTTCGTTCTTCACCGTCGTTGCGAGAACGTCGTTGGATCCGGAGTGGACCGCCACGCAACTAGTGGCCGCAGCCAAGGAGCTGGACCAGGAAGCGTGGCTGTGGGACGCGAAGACCATGGAGCGGCACCTAGGCATAGTGTTGCTCCCCGCGCGGCTGTCGGCCCTGATTCTCGCGGTATTCGCTCTGCTTGCCCTCACGCTCGCCACGGTGGGGTTGTACGGGATTGTGAGCTATGCCGTCTCGCAGCGGACCCATGAGATGGGAATACGCATGTCACTGGGTGCGGATGCCGCTTCGGTGGTCCGATTGCTGACTGGGAGTGGCGTGCGGTTGGCGTTGGTGGGCGCGCTGATTGGTTTGGCGTTGGCCCTGCTCGTGAGCCGGGCGTTGAGCAGCCTGTTGTTCGGCGTGACCGCGTTTGATCCACTCACCTTCATTGCAGTCCCGGGCCTGCTGGGGGCCACAGCGCTGCTGGCCGCGTACGTACCCGCGCGACGCGCGAGCCGGATCGATCCGGTCAAAGCGTTGCGGGCGGAGTAGGTATCTGATTGTCGCGCTCAGCACCCCTCAATGTCACCCGTGGTGAGTGAGGTATTGTGCCCCGGAAGATCAGTGGATGCATCCGCGTTGATCCGCCGTATTCCTAGCGTTGAAACACGGACCGACGCACCCGCGCGACCTCGTACTTCGAAGTTTGTACTTCCCCTGTTCGTCATTCGTACTTCGTCATTCGTACTTCCCAAGTCATCGCATCCACGGCCAAACCGTCCCGCCCGTAGTCCACGACTAACCTGACCTGATATAGCCCCGCCTCCGCTGGCAAACGCCATGACGTTCGCTCACCGACCTGATTGCCCAGCTCACCGCCCGTGACCGACCAACGCGCTTCGTATTCGCCGGTGTAACGTGTGTGGGCCAGCAGCTCGAGTTCCCTTCCGTCCTGCTGAGCCACCACTACCTGCGCCGGTTCCCTGGTTACGAGAGGAAGGTCGTGACTGTTGCCTTGCAGCTGAGCGACAATCACGTCCTGGCCGTCCACCGTGATGCTGAATGTCCGAGTCACATTGCACTCGTTCCCCTGAGTACCAACCATCACGCCGCTGAGTGTGAAAGAGCCGCTCGAAGTAATGTCGGAATCCAACAGGAACGTGACGAGCAACGCTGTGCTCTCGCCGTCAGGCGCTTTCACGACGTTCACAACCGACACGCCGGTGAGATCGGTGACCTCCGCCGATCGCCAGTGGGTCGCCAATTGATCATCGTTGCTGGGATTGTGTCTTATCATCACCGATAAGGCACGATCTACGCGTTCTGCTGTCGCAACGAGCGTTTGTCCCTCGTTCACCGAGCTACAAGTGAGCGGCGGAGGTAGAGGATCCACCACGATGCTCTCACCGCAACCACTCAGGCCGGTGGTTGCTATCGCGACGCCGGCGGCGGTTGCCTTCTTGGCCTTTTCTTGCATCCCCATTGGTGATTCCTCCTATAGCACACCGGCCCGAGCCGGCATCGCTGCGGTGTAACCGGCACTCATGTCCAAACGGCTGCCAACACCGGCGGGATCGCTGCACGCTCGCTTCGACCGTGCCATCCGCTCAATCAGGTCGCCGCGTACGGCCTTGATCTCGGCTATGAACCTCAGATCGCTGTCGGCCACGCTGCGTGCCAACTCCAGCGTAAATCCTTTCACCGAGTCATGGTCGTATGGATCTACCTGGCGCACGAACGAAAGTGCACGGCGGAAGTTCCTTCTGGTTTGAAGTTGCGCTGGGCGAACGCGGTCTAGACGATGCGGAACAACAACTCAATTCGGTTATCCCTCATATGTTAACCCCAGGCGAGATAATCGCCCATCAACCTGCCCTGCTGTTCGAGAATCTCCTTGAGCGGGGTCCCCGCATATACCTCGGCGCGGCAGAAGTTGAACGGGACGTCGGAGAACTCGTCCATGAACTCCAGATTCTGCTCGATGCCGGAGAGAGTGGCGTCGGGATCGAAGATGAGCACGTTGAAGGTGCAGTAGATCCCGCTGTCACGAAATGCCCCCAATGCGCGCCGGTTCCCCTCGGCGTCGATGCCCCGATTCAGGCTCACGATCCCTTCGCGCGAGTTGGTCTCGATGCCCACGTAGACGCGGATCACACCCATGGATTGCATCAACTGCAGCAGCTCGGGATGGACGTCGTGGGGGCGGCACTTGATGACCAGACCGATGTCGTGCATACCCGTGTCCAGCATCAGCTCCCTCATATGGCTGTAGCGCTTCATGTTGGCGTCGAGCGAGGGAACCAAGAAGTTGTCGTCGTGAAACACGAAGAGTCGCACGCCGCGGTGCACGTATTCGGCATACATCTCGCGCACAATGTGCTCGGGGGATCGCCTGCGGTATCTGGGACCCGCTGCGCTTTGTGTGTAGGCGTGGATACAGCAGAACGTACAGTGCGCGTAGCAGCCGCGGCTGCCGAGTATCGGCGCGCAGCGAACTCCCAGCACCTCTTCGGGCTGGGCTGTGCGGGTCGGGAGTGGCAAATCGTCCAGCGCGCCGAGGGCCCTTTTCGCCGGAACCGAGAGCCCATTCTCTACTCGAGTGACAACGCCCGCGATCTGCTCGATCCCAATCCCGTCCCGCACGCACTCACAGGCAATTCTCTGGCACGCAGCTGGAACGGTACCGATATGCCGACCGCTATGGGGTGCGTCGCGAGGACATGTTGCACTGCGCGATCGCTGTGACGCTCATGGTTGAATGGAATCACGGAGGTGCTGAAGCCACTTGCCTCGAGAGTCCCGGCCAAATAGCGCAGCGAAAGATTCTCCTCCAACTCCGCACCGACGAGAGCAACCAGCGGATGGACCATCAGCTCAACCTCCCGGTTCGGACAACCTGTCCTGCACCATCCCGATGATACGGGCGGGGGACGACACTCACCATTAATACCTGACCTGAGATGCTGCGGTCACCTGACCGACCGCCCATTGCAACCATTCTGTCCAGTTCATCATCCAAGAGCTAAGGAGCCGTTCACCCCTAAACGCACACCGATCCGGGACGCATCCATGCTAGTTGCACCGAGCATTTCCCAGACCCTTCGCTCCCTGCGCCACAGCCCGGGCTACACGCTGGCTGCAGTACTCACCCTGGCGCTCGGAATCGGCGCCAGCACTGCCATCTTCAGCCTGCTCTACGGCGCGCTATTGCGGCCGCTACCCTATCCGGAGCCCGAGCGGCTGATCCGGGTGCACAACACATATCAGGCCACGGGAGGAAGCGGACCGTTCTCCACTCCCAACTTCCTGGACATCCAGCGACAGAACCACACGCTGGAGGAGTTCGTCGGCTTCTCGGTCGAATCGAGAAACCTGGCCACCGAGGCTGCGCCCGACCGGGCCAGGATACTGGCCGTCACAGCCAACTTCTTCGATGGTCTGGGGATGAGGCCGGTGCTGGGGCGCGGTTTCGAGGACGGGGAAGATCGGGAGGCGGCTCCACGCGTGGCTGTCATAGGGAGCCGCGTGTGGCAGGATCGGTTTGCGGGTAGCCCCGACGTGTTGGGACAGATCGTGCGGCTGAACGGCGTGCCCTACACGGTATTAGGAGTCTTGCCGGCCTCGTTCTGGTTTCCGGGAGACCCCCAGATCGTGCTGCCGTTCGCCTGGGGCGAGGACGATCTGGCGGACGACAATCGCGGCAGCCGCTGGCTCCAGGCCTTTGGGCGGCTCCAGCCAGGAGTATCGGAGCAGGCTGCGTCCCAGGACCTCGCAACCATCGTGGCCGAGATCGCCGAGCAGTTCCCTGCCAACAGCGAGGGCTGGACGACAGTGACAATGCCGTTTCGTGAATACGCGGTGGCTCGCAGCCGCACCTCGCTGCTCCTCCTGACCGGGGCCGTGGGCCTGGTTCTCCTGATCGGCTGTGTGAACGTAGCAAACCTGATGCTGGTCCGGAGCGAACGGCGCCAGCGGGAGATGGCGCTGCGGGCGGCCCTCGGTGCAGGGCGTGGCAGCATCACCGCCTGTTATCTGATGGAGAGCATGGCGCTCGCAGGCCTCGCGGTCGTTGTGGGGCTCGGGGTCGCTGGGGGAGGCATTAAGCTACTGCTCGCCCTCTACGGGAGTTCGCTACCTCGAGCCGAGACGATCGCGTTGAGCGCTCCGGTGGTGCTGTTCGCCGCTGCTCTCGCCCTGGTCACCGGAGTCGCCGTGGGCCTCGTGCCGGCGATCCGAATCGACATGAGCCGGCTCCAAGAGACGTTGCGCGAAGGCGGGGCCGGGGCCGTGGGCTCGGGCAGCCGCGTTCAAAGGTTGCTCGTAGGGTTCGAGGTCGCGGTAGCCGTCGTCCTGGTGGCTGGAGCCGGGCTGCTCATGACCAGCTTCCGCAAGCTCAGCAACGTCGACACAGGTGTCGATCCCGAGCATGCGTTGGTGTTCCGGGTCCAATTGCCCGAGGCCTCGTACGGGGATCAAGAGTCCATCTTCCAGTTCTTCCAACGCACGCTCGAGGAAATCGGGGGAATCGCGGGTGTCCAACATGTGGGAATCACGCCTCGGGTACCGCTTCAGGGCGGTTTCAATATCACGACTCTTCCGTCGCCCGACGACCCCGAGCTAGAGGCATCGTTCGTGGAGATCAGGCAGGTCTCACCCGACTTCTTCCGGGCGGCTGGAATCCCTCTGCTTAAGGGCCGTTCGTTCCTGGAGGCCGAGGCCCGTCCGGGCAGTGACGTTGCCGTTGTGAGCGACGTGCTGGCGGAGACGATCTTTCCCCACGGCAACGCGATTGGCAAGCGGATCCTCACCGACTGGAACGACGTGGGTTGGGAGATCGTGGGCATCGTTGGGAGCGTGCGGGAATTCGGCGTGACCCGCGCCAAGCGTCCGGCAGTCTACTGGCCGTATCCCGCCCGTTTCGCCAACAACTCGATGACCTTCATCGTGCGCACGGCTGGGGATCCCCACTTCGTTTTGCCGGAGATCCGGCAGATCGTGCGTCGCGAGGATCCCAATCTTCCACTGTACGGGATCCGCACCATGGAAGACGTTGTCGTTGAGACCGTGGGCGACCGTCGCTTCGCTACGAGTCTGTTCTCGGTGTTCGGCGCGGTGGCCCTGACACTAGCGGCCGTGGGCATCTTCGGAGTACTGGCCTACGTTGTTGAGCAACGCACCCGGGAGATCGGCATCCGCATGGCCTTGGGGGCCGACACAGCCAAGGTAGTGCGGTTGGTGGCACTGGAAGGGGGGAAGCTCGTAGTGCTGGGGCTGATTGCCGGATTCGGTATCGCACTCGCCTCATCCAGGCTGCTCTCGGACCTGCTCTACGAGGTCGAGCCGACCGATCCCGTGACATTGGCGGTCGTGGTGCTGGTCACCCTGGTCGCGGCAGCGCTAGCGGCCGCCTTTCCGGCCCGGCGGGCTGCCAAGCTACAGCCGATGGCCGCGCTCAGGGAGGAGTAGAAACTCCCGCGTCAATAAGCCTCCTTGTGCACGCCCTCCACCGCGCGGCCCGACGGATCCGCACGGCGGCGAAACATCTCGTCCCAACGAATCGCCGTGGGAGTGCTGCAGGCGATGCTCATGCCGTGCGGCACAGTGGCCGCGGCGGGCTCACCCGGAAAGTGCGACTCGAATATCGCGCGATACATGTACGCTTCCTTGGCCGCCGGCGTGTGTGTCGGGAACCGGAAGTGCGCCCGCTCCAACTGTTCGTCGCTCACCTCACTCTCGGCCACGGCCTTTAGCGAATCGATCCAGGAATAGCCCACGCCGTCGGAGAACTGCTCCTTCTGGCGCCACACGATTTCGTCAGGCAAATAGTCCTGGAAAGCACTGCGCAACAGGTGTTTTTCCATTCGGCCGTTGCCGCACATCTTGTGCTCGGCGTCCATACCCATTGCCACGTCCAGGAACTCGCGGTCGAGAAATGGAACGCGCCCCTCGACGCCCCAGGCGGCCAGAGACTTGTTGGCGCGCAGGCAGTCGAACAGATGCAGCTGGTCCAGCTTGCGCAGGGTCTCCGCATGAAACTCGCGCGCGTCCGGCGCCTTGTGAAAGTAGAGGTAACCTCCGAAGATCTCGTCCGAGCCCTCACCGGTCAGCACCATCTTGATGCCCATTGCCTTAATGCGGCGTGCCAACAAGTACATCGGCGCTCGTGGTGAATGGTTCCGATCGCGGCGGCGGCCCTGCGCGCGGCGTGGAGGTCGGGCGAGCCCTCGAGGCCGATGGCAAAGGTGTGGAGCTGTGGCCACCACGCCTCGCTCCTGCCGCCGTTCTCGATTCGACGCCTGTAGAACTTGTGAGCGATGGCAGTCAGGATCGACGAGTCGAGTCCACCCGACAGCAGTACGCCGTAGGGAACGTCGCACATGAGCTGCCGCTCGACAGACGCCTCCAGTGTCTCACGCAGCACCTGAAGATCCGGCTCGGCGCCTTTGACAATCTCGAAGTCTCGCCAGCGGGGCTCGTAGTACCGCACGAATTCGCCCGTCTCACTGTCGAGAAAATGACCCGGTGGGAACTCGCTCAGCGTGCGGCAAGTGTCGATCAGCGCCTTTAGCTCCGATGCGACGAAGAAGTGACCGTGGTCATCGTGGCCCACGTACAGTGGCATGACACCGATTGGATCACGCGCGATGAAATAGTGGTTGCGACGTCGGTCGTACAACGCAAAGGCGAAGATGCCGTTCAGGTCGTTCAGGAACCCCGCACCCCGCTCTCGGTACAGGGGAAGAATCACCTCGCAGTCAGAGTGAGTCTGGAACTCGTACGGCTGCTCCAGCGAAGCCTCGAGCAACTTGTGGTTGTAGATCTCGCCGTTCACCGCCAATACGAGTTCTCCGTCGGGGCTCTCGAGCGGCTGGGCGCCGTGTTCGATGTCGACAATGGCCAGGCGCTCGTGTGCCATTACCGCGTTATCGCACGAGAATACCCCCGTCCAGTCCGGTCCCCGGTGGCGCTGCAGGCGGGAGAGCTTCAATGCGAGGGCGCGCAGTAGATCGGCGTCGTGCTGAATTTCGAAGATGCAGAGAATGGAGCACATTGTGGTTTCCTCCGC
>JARRLJ010000085.1:0-6455 GCA_037387025.1 Gemmatimonadales bacterium | reverse complement strand
GGGGTTGATCCTGGCATCGCGAATCTTGGACCGGTCCCAGCTCGGCATTGAAGGCGCCTACCCGATCCGGACACCTGAGACGTGGTACGTGTCGTCCGAAGTCATGCGTGCGTTTGTGAGATTCAACGACTTGGGTGAGGTGACCGAGCAGAAGTACAAACCGATAGATCAGGTGCGCGCCGAGTACCCCCGGATCATTCAGACGTACAAGAACTCAGCCTTCCCGCCGGAGATCGTGCAGGGCCTTGCGATGATACTCGACGCGCTCGAGGGGAAGCCGCTCATTGTCAGGAGCTCGAGCCTGTTGGAAGACCGACTGGGAGCTTCGTTCGCGGGCAAGTACAAGAGTCTGTTCCTGGCGAACCAAGGTTCCAAGGAAGATCGTCTCACGGCGCTGACTGATGCCATCGCGGAGGTCTACGCCTCAGTAATGGGTCCGGACCCAATCGAGTACCGCGCCGAGAGAGGGTTGCTGGATTTCCAAGAAGAGATGGCAATACTAATCCAGGAAGTGATTGGGACCAGCATCGGTGACTACTTCTTCCCGACGTTCGCCGGGGTCGCGTTCAGCCACAACGACTTCCGTTGGTCGGCGCGCATCAAGCAGCAGGATGGTCTGGCCCGGCTCGTGCCCGGCTTGGGGACTCGAGCGGTGGACCGCGTGGCGAATGACTATCCCGTTCTGGTCGCACCGGGTCAGCCACGGCTCAGGGTCAACGCGACTGTCAGCGAGATGGTCCAGTACTCGCCGACGCACATGGACGTGATCAATTTGAAGACCAACTCGTTCGAGACAGTGGGGGTTGCTGATCTTCTGAAACGACACGGGCGGGAGATGACGGAAGTGGGCAAGATCCTGTCGGTATACGATGGCCAGCGTATTCGGCACCCGATCGGCTTTGCTGTCGACTTCGATAATGACGACTTGGTTGTGACGTTCGACGGGATGGTCAAGGAGACTCCTTTCTTCACGCAACTGGGCGCGGTGCTCCGATTGCTGGAAGAGCAATTGTAGACGCCCGTTGACATCGAGTTTGCGTTTGACGGAGGGAAGTTCTATCTGCTGCAGTGCCGGGCGCAAAGCTATGCCGCGGACGCGAAGCCGGCCAACATCCCGGCGGACATATCACTGGAACGAATCGTGTTCAGCGCAAACCGTTACGTGACTAACGGCGTGGTCGCCAACGTGACGCATGTCGTGTACGTGGATCCGGAGCGCTACGCGGAACTCGGTGACAGGCAGTCGCTTCTCGCGGTCGGTCGTGCGGTCGGCAAGTTGAACACTGTACTGCCAAAGCGACAATTCATTCTAATTGGACCGGGCCGTTGGGGCAGCCGGGGAGAGATCAAGCTCGGTGTCAGCGTCACGTATTCCGATATCAGCAACACTGCATTGTTGGTGGAGATTGCGCGCACGAAGGGTGATTACGTACCCGACCTCTCTTTCGGAACCCATTTCTTCCAGGATCTCGTAGAGGCCAATATCCGCTACCTTCCGCTCTATCCTGACGATGACGGCGTCGTTTTCAACGAGTCCTTCTTCCGAGACTCACCCAACGTACTTGGTGCAATGCTGCCGGAATACGACGATCTGGCCGATACTGTACATGTGATTGACGTTCCGGAGTTCGCGGGTGGTCTCTCTCTGCAGATATTGATGAATGGTGACCGAGACGAGGCCGTGGCTGTGTTGGGTGATGTCGGTGCTGATGCCGTTGAACCAGCGAGTGCGCAGAGTACCGACACTCGGTTGCGTGACGATGCTTGGCGTTGGCGTCTCGAGATGGCCGAGGCGGTTGCAGCGCAGATCGACGCCGGGCGCTTCGGTGTGCAGGCAATGTACGTCGCAGGCAGCACAAAGAACGCCACGGCTGGGCCGTGCAGCGATATCGATCTATTGATCCACTGGCGTGGTAACCAGAGGCAGCGGGAAGAGTTGATGCTGTGGCTAGAGGGGTGGAGCAAGTGCCTGGATGAGATCAACTATCTGAAGACCGGCCACAGGACCGGTGGCATACTCGATGTCCACATCATTACGGACGAGGACATCGAGAAGGGGACGAGCTTCGCTGTCAAGATCGACGCGGTAACCGACGCCGCGCGTATGCTCAACCTGGGGGACAAAGGCGCCCAGTGGCGCTGAAGAGTCAGATCAACTCCCTCGTTGCGCCATCGAGATGCTCGAGGTCAAACCGCACCAGCGCTAGCTCCGGGCCGTCGTGGGCAGCCGTGAACGCGTGGGTGCGGCCGATGCGCTCGCACCACTCGCCCGTGAGGCGAGCAGATTCGTGGACGTGCCCGTGCAGTGTCAGCAGTGGCTGCCTCGATCTTATGAAGCGCTCGATTGCGATACTGCCCACATGCACGTCCAATGGAACGTGATCCACCTTCTGACCGTCGAGGGCCGCCCGGTCCAGGTTCGTCTTGTATGGTGGCGCGTGAAACAGAAACACGGCGCTGGCCAAATCGGCGTCGCCCGTGAGGGTCTCCAAGTCACCCTTGATCGTCGCCCACTCGAGTTCGTCGTCAGGTAAGGGAACAGAGCGCCATCCCTCTGTGGGCGGCACGCAGCCCGGGTCGACGTAACGTGAGACGTCATAGCGTTCCCAATCCTTCAGGGCAAAGGGCGTGGGAGGCACGTTGGAATAGCCGTACACGGAGTACGATCCCAGCGGTCTCCGGGTGTTGTGTATGTAGCTCCACAGACCGGCTGTCTGCGCGTCGTGCATGGCCGCCTCTTCGGTGCGAGGATCGTCGTTGCCCAGAATGACGAAGAACTCGGGGTAAGTGCTACCCAACCTGTCTCGCAGCGAAGCAAGCTCGTTTACCAGGAAGTCGTTGACGAAATCGCCTGTAGAGGCGTCCGAGGGGGGCCGGAACGCCAGACCGTTGGGAAGGAGATCCCCTCCGAGGAAGACGGCATCGGGGTGTTCTCCCTCAATCACTGCGAAGAGTTTCTCGTATCTGTCGAGGCGTCCGTGGAGATCTGATGCGAAGATGCAGTCGGTCACGATTCGGTTGGGAGCTTCCTTTCCCTTGGGGCCAGCGTGATTCCGTCAAATATAGTGTCGCCTCGATCTCGCAAGCCGGATCAACCACTTCCGCGCGACGCCGGGAGTGCGCTACCGGCTGTAGGGAAACGGCGCAGACATCCTCGTACCGCCTGCGCCGTTTGGTTCGCTTCATAGCATCATGGGAGCAATACGGTGACCGGCAGGGGATCGCTCTCGCGATCACCCGCCAAGCCGATCAAGCGGTACTGGCCCGAAGACAAGGTCAGGAATTCCTGGTCCACCAAAATCGTCCCACCCCAAAGGAATGTTTCGGTGCGGGATTCGCCCGGGTCGAGGCCCTGCTCGACCAGGTCTGACGTGCAGTCACGGAAATCGATGTCGTGGCGCCGGCCGTCTGAATCAAGCACGACGAGACCTAGCTGGCAGGACGAGCTGCCGGAGCCCCAGATGACGCGGTCGTCACCGTTGTTCACAGCCGTGACCAGGAAGCGCGCCTGCTCCATCGGCGACACGACAACGGTGCCACCAACATCCACGTTGACGACACTCACCCCCAGGGGATTGCCACAGGCGAGGACCAGAACCGACGCGATGGCAGCCCTCCTTCCCCCCAACCTGCAAACCGCTCTCATGGTAGTCTACCTCCTAATTCAGGCGGGGGCCTACACGCCCCTTCTGATCTCTATTACCTCTTGATGTGACCCGCGATCACCATCCAGCCACTGCACCTGCGGTCGCGCAGTGTCGCAACGGCACATGTAGACGCGGTCCCTGGTGGGTTCCTTGATCCAACTCTTCCTGCGCCTGAATGACCCGAGCATCTTTAATAGCTTCCTTCGGTTGGGCTTAGAAGTAGCTGAAATCACGAAGGCCAGAAGCGCGGCTCCGAACAGTCGCGTCACATATTCCAGAGAACGATCTTCATGGTCAGTAGTCTCATGGTGGCCCGACTCCTCGTTGCCGTCGGAGAGAATTGCATTTGCAGATGGCACTGATCCTGAGCAATGCTTGGCCTCACATCGTCACGGCGCTCATCTTCGCCCTCGCCGTGATAGCCTCAGCGCATGCCATTCTTTCTCGGCGTGATGTTCGAAGCACACTCGGGTGGGTCGGCGTCGTTTGGTTGGTTCCGGTATTCGGGCCGGTGTTGTACTCCGTCTTTGGGATCAATCGGATCAAGCGGCGGGCCACGCAACTGCGGGCGGGCGCCTTGCGGTTTACGAGCGATTGGCTGCCATCGAGTGAGGAGATAGCCGCGGCAGATCAAGTTTCAGAGGTGGCGCACCATCTGGTCGCTCTGGAGAGACTGGTGAGGCGGGTGACAGAGCGGTCGCTCACGCGCGGAAACAGCGTGCGGCCATTGGTGAACGGCGAGGAAGCCTTTCCCGCCATGATAGGCGCGATCGACGCGGCAGAAAGAACTGTAGCGCTCAGCACATATGTCTTCAACCACGATCCCGCCGGTGAAATGTTCGTCGCTGCTCTCGCCCGTGCGGTTCGGCGCGGGGTCGAGGTTCGGGTGCTGATCGACGCTGTCGGGGCGCGCTACTCGCGACCGCCCATTGCCGGCACCCTCCGACAGCGGGGGATTCAGGTCGCGCGATTCCTACGCACCGTGCTGCCGTGGCGGATGCAGTACATGAACATGCGCAATCACCGCAAACTGCTCGTCACCGATGGGCAGGTCGGCTTCACCGGCGGCATGAACATCAGCAAGGGCAACTTCGTTCGCACGTCCACGGGGGCGCCCATTCAGGACGTCCACTTTTGTGTGACGGGCCCGGTCGTCGCCCACATGCTGGGGGTGTTTGCGGAGGATTGGGCATCCACGGCGGGAGAGGTGCTGGCGGGTGAGGGCTGGTTTCCCTCCCTCGACCCGGTGGGGCGAGTCCTCTCGCGCGGCCTCTCCGACGGCCCGGACATCGACATTGACAAGTTGCCGCTGGTGCTTATGGGCGCTTTGTCGTGTGCCCGGGAATCGATTCGCATCGTGACTCCCTATTTCTTGCCTGATGAAAGCATGATTACCGCGCTCAACGTGGCAGCCCTCCGAGGCGTGGACGTCTGCATCGTGTTGCCCGAGGTGAACAACCTCCCACCGGTTGCGTGGGCGGCCACGGCGCAGCTCCCGCTGATGCTGGAGCGTGGGTGTCGGTTCTTCTTATCCCCTGGCCCGTTCGATCACTCAAAACTGCTGATCGTGGACGAGGTCTGGTCCCTGGTGGGCTCGGCCAACTGGGATCCGAGGAGCTTTCGCCTGAACTTCGAGTTCAATCTCGAATGCTATGACCGCGACCTAGCCGGTAGCCTGGCCCGCCTGGCCGACGACAAGGCGGCACGGGGCCGACCGGTAACGCTGGCAGACGTGGCGCGGCGTGGTTTCCCAACGCAACTGCGTGATGGTATCGCCAGGCTGGCATCGCCCTATCTGTGACCGGACGGCCGGTTGGTACGCGGATTGAATCCCAATGGTCGTCTTGGAGGTTGATCGGCCAGTTGTTACATCACTTCTATGAGCACGGATGGGCGGCAGGGTGGACCATTACCGCCTCTAACCCGATGATTGCCGTCTCTGCTCCTCTTGCCGTAACTTTCATTGGGCCAACCTCTCCGGGTTTGGGCCTCGGCACCTGGCCGGACTCGCCGTACTGCGACCAGTACGACGAGACCCCGATGATGAAGCAGATTGCCGCCTGGTATAGTAGGCCCAGTCGCAGCAACTGCGTCGCGTGCACCCGGGGATCGCGCGCCCTCCACCAGAGCGCGAGGGAGATGCCCACCGCGCCAGGCTGAATCCAGAGAAACACCGAGGCCTGCCCGATGTTGCCCGGCGGCTCGGTACCCAGCACGAGCGACGCGACCAGGACGGCCAGGAAGATGACCGGGCCGATTCCGAACCCCAGCGCGACCAAGAGCGCGAGTACCTTGACCCGTCCACGCAGCTTGGCCGCGAGGTCGGGCGCCAGCGCCGAGGGGATGCGCTGCGAGTCGGCGCGCGGAGCATCGGGCCGGAGCAGCGTGACGTGATCGTCCATGCGGAGTCGGTCGGGTTGCCTGATTGTAGCCGACCGCCCGATCAGCGTCGAGTCCTGGGCGGCACGTGTGCTGCACCGACGGCCCAGTACGACTGGTCAGGCGCGATCGTTCACTGTGCAATGTTTTGTGGAGTGGGTCTGGTTGGCTGCCTCGTGTCCCGCTCAGCTACACAGCGATCTCAAGACCTCGGCGATTTGTACTCGACATCGTCTTGCAAGACGCGCTCGGCAATCACGAGCTGATCGACGAGGCTCTGGCGTACAGCTTGGGGGAACGCAGATATCTGATCCATCAGGAGAGATGCCTTCTCGTACGTGCCACCTTCCCCAACCACCAAGTCCTTGAACGCGTTTTCATGGTGTTGGCCAACGTATGCCAAACACTTCATCAGAGCGACGCGGTGCT
>JARRLJ010000084.1:0-6475 GCA_037387025.1 Gemmatimonadales bacterium | reverse complement strand
GCAGGTCCATGTACTGCAGCTCGGCGTCGCTCAGCGGAGTGCTGATTTCCAGCAGATGATTGACCACGCTGTCCAAGGCCAGCGCCGGAGCCACCACATTCAGTGTCAAGCTGGTGGAATCGCTTTCGGTACCCGAGGTGACCCGAACGTCGATAGTGAAATCGCCCATCTCCCTCAGCTGCCCCCAGATGAGTCCCGACGCGCTCAGGGTCATGCCCAGGGGCAAAGCGCCGCCGATCAACTCCCAATCTTGATAACACTCCACGCCGCCCGTGGCGCTGAACTGGTATTGATAGTCGGTCGCTCCGTAGAAGCCGACCTCGGGAGTTGAATCGACTATCGCTATGGGACCGGGAACCTCAAACCTGATGTCGGCCCTCATGGCACCGAACGGCTCAAGCTGCGTGATGCTCTCCACGCTCACCAACGATGGGGAGCCGTCGTTGGTTTGAGTGCTTGGGGTAGTGCAGGCACCCAGGGTCGTGTTGCTCTCCAATCCGGGAAACGGATCGCCGCTGTCGCCACGGTTGGTGCCCGCCAGCAGGTCATCCCTGCCGTCGGCCTGCACCAGAGCCATGGCATAGGGCGTGAATCCGTTGACATTGTTTCCGCGCACAGACGCGAGGAACGCATCCACGTGCCAAACCAGCAAACCGGGCTCGAACAGCATCGAGTCGGAGCCGATTCGTTGGCGGTTCTCCAAGATGAAGTATTCGGTGGTGTTGGGCACGGGCACTACGTAGGTGGTGTCCGCTGTCACGACAGGGCTGACGTCTAGGGTACTATCCACGTCGACCAGCACTTCAGTCACCCAGCCGAGTTGAGATTTGGACCAGGCGGTGAGATGTGCCGGTCGCGTTGACACTTGCCTGTTACCGGAACCCATCAGACCCCAACGCCCGATCCCTGAGCCGCTGCCAATGGTGTCATAGAGGTCCGGCAGGCCTAGCACATGTCCCGTTTCGTGTGCGACCAGGCCCATCGCCTGAGGCTCATCATCGGTGCAGCTGTCATCACCACCTTGGCCACCCTGAATGATGAAGTCATCTACCAGGATCGTGCCGCCGGTGGCGCTCGCATCATTCGTAGTGGCTGGACCGTAACGCAACCAGGATGACCGGCTGTAGATGTGAGCCCAGAAGTTGCCTCCTGAAGGTGGATTCAATACCACACACGATCCGTCTACTTCAGGATGCATGACGACCACGGCGTCCACGTAACCGTCGTCGTCCCCCGAATTGGGCAGGCCGTCGGGTCCATCGTTGTCGAACTGACCGAAGTCCACGGTGGCGTCCCATACGGACACTATCTCTCCAATCAGCTCGGCTACTTTGCTATCAGCACCGATACCGCTGCCGACGCCTTCGTAGACAGTGTCGGCTTGTGGTACGCGTGCCCAGTCAAACACCGTTCCGTTCACCCGTAATTGATCGTTCGACAGTTCGCGGTAATAAGTGTGAACCGAATACGGGGGCGCCGGGTCGGCTCCGTAGAGCCTGGTTTCCAGCGCCGACCGTGTGACCGTGGTCGCGATGTGCGCCGAATCTGTGTTCTCGTATACGACGAGAAAGACGGGCACGTTCAAATCACCGGAGAGTATTCCCCCCGGTTGCGCGGCAGCCAGACCTTGCACGACACCTTCACCGACAACTCTCCCAACGTTTGGCTGCAGCATCATGCGTTCTCGCTGCCGCCTTCTCAATTCCGCCACTCGGCGCCCACGTTGGATCCAGCCGTTCCTGCCCGAAAACCGAAACGCGTTTGGATTGGAACGCAGCAGATCGTAGTACCCCGGCGGCGGCTTGGCCCCGCCCTGTAACCGCCCCAACCACTCTACGTCCGTCTGCGCTCGGAGCGAAACGGGCAATGTCAAAGCGCCCGCGACCAGTAGCAGTCGCCGGGCGGCAATTATAGACGAGGTTAAGTGATCCTTCGTCATCGACTAAGAATATAACCCGCGCCGGGGTCGGGGCGTTCCGCAATACGGGAGACGGGAGACGGGAGACGGGAGCGGAGCTCCCGCCCTTCCACCATCTTGGGGTTGGGTTGGGCGGTCCGCTCCCCGCTCCCTGCTCCCCGCTCCCTGTCTAGAATCTCACCTCATGCACCAGACCCGCTGTGAGCGTTCCGAGTGCAGCTCCGACGACTATGTCCGACGGGAAGTGTCGGCCGCTGGTCACGCGCAACACGCCGATCGAGACCGCTGCAGCGCCCATCAGGTAGGCCGGCAATCTGTTCTCCCGATCACGCGGTATCAGTAAGTAGCTGGTAGCCACCGCGAACGCGACCGACGTGTGGCCCGACGGCATCGAGCGGAGGCTTTCCTCGTTGTTCACGTGGTCGAGAGCTGCATCGGTGTATAACACAGGCCGCTTGCGGCCTATGAGCACTTTGGAGAGCTCGGTTACGGCAAGTGTCCACGTCGCCGCCTCGACAGTTGTGACCATCGCTTTCCCTCCCTCTACCACGGCCAGGTCCACCAGCGAACCGGCGATCAAGCCGGCTATGAGCACGTCGCTGATATCGGAGTGCAGATCGATCTCGCTGTGGATGGACCAGCGGTCGAAGCCGGGAACGGTCGCTCGGTCGCAGGGACCGCAATTTGCGGGGGGTTGGTTGAGGTTCAGGCTGCGGGCACCCACCGTGAGCAGCGCAGCAGCCCCGAGCGAGAAGATTTGGACCTTTTCCGGCCCCTCTTTTTCTGGCTCTTGAGCCCAACCCATTGATACACAAAGAGTTAGAGCAAGCAGACTGAGGCACGATATTCGGTTTCGGGGGTTGTGCGTTGCTCCGTCCCCCTGTACTATCGTATGGCCTCGAAAGCGGCTTTTTTTGCTATATATGGCTACCATAAAACACGAGTTGAGTGATCGTGGAAACGCAGATACTACAACAGGTTCACCTGTTCGAGAAGTGCCGGGGCTTCACCCGCGCACGTGAGGTGCAGGCCGCAGGACTGTACCCGTACTTCAAGCCGATCTCGAAAGCCGAGGATACGGTAGTTGTCATCGAGGGCCAGGAGCGGGTGATGATGGGCTCCAACAATTACCTGGGCCTGACTCACCATCCGAAGGTTCTCGAGGCTGCAACACGCGCCCTGGAGCAGTTCGGTTCCGGGTGCACCGGCAGCCGGTTCCTCAATGGAACCCTGGCCTTGCACGAGGAGCTCGAGTCGAGACTGGCCCGTTTCTTCGGCAAGGAAACCGCACTCGTCTTTTCGACCGGATACCAGGCCAACCTCGGTCTGATCTCGGGGCTGATCGGGCGAGGCGACGTGGTGATGATCGACAAGCTGGATCACGCCTCGATCGTGGACGGAGCCAAGCTGTCCTACGGTGAAACTGAGCGGTTCAACCACGGCGATGTGGAGCAGCTCGATCGCAAGCTGCAGCGCCACAATGGTTGTGGCGCCATGATCATCGTAGACGGCGTTTACTCCATGGAAGGGGACATCGCCAACGTTCCCGAGCTGGCAAAGGTCGCACAAAAGCATGGCGCGGCGTTGGCGGTGGACGACGCCCACGCCGTAGGCGTGCTGGGACCGAGGGGTGACGGTACGGCGGCTCACTTCGGGATGGTGGACGAGGTAGACGTGATCGTGGGAACCTTCTCGAAGTCACTTGCGTCGATTGGCGGTTTCGTGGCCGGTGCCGAGAGCGTCATTCATTATTTGAAGCACCACTCGAGACCACTCATCTTCACGGCGGCACTACCTCCCGCCAATACGGCCGGAGTTCTCGCGGCGCTGGACATCATGATAGCCGAGCCGGAGCGCCGCCGCTGCCTGTGGGAGAACACGCGGCGATTCCAGGAAGGATGCCGCAGTCTCGGTTTCGACATCGGCAACACGCAAACACCGATAGTCCCGATTCTGATCGGCACGCTGGAGAACACCTTCCTATTCTGGCGCAAGCTCTATGACGCGGGTGTGTTCACCAACCCGGTCGTGCCGCCAGCGGTGCCGCCCGATCAGTGCCGGTTGCGAGCCAGCCTCATGGCCACGCACAAACCTGAGCAGATCGATTTAGTGTTGGATACGTTCGGACGATTGGGCAAGGAGATGGGGGTCATTTGAACGACGCTGTGGTGGTGCGGCCGGTTAGGACGGCCGCAGACCTCAAGCGTTTCATTGCCTTTCCGTACGAGCTGCATCGAGGGGATCCAAATTGGGTCCCCCCTTTGCGTATGGACATCCGCAAGATGCTGTCGGAAGAAAAGAACCCCTTCTTCCAGCACGCGGAAGTGCGTTACTTCCTGGCCGAGAAGAGAAACTCGCGAACTGCAGGACGCATAGCCGCCATCTACAACAGGCACCACATCGAGTTCCACGGAGAGTCGGCGGGCTTCTTCGGTTTCTTTGATTGCACGAATGATCAAGCGGTGGCCGACGCGCTGTTCGATGCCGCGGCGAGCTGGCTGCACACCAAGAACCTCGTGACGATGCGGGGGCCGGCTTCCTTTTCCACCAATGACGAGTGTGGCCTACTGGTGGATGGATTCGATACACCGGCAACGATCCTGAATCCCCACAACCCACCCTATTACGTGGACTTGGTCGAGCAGGCCGGATTCGTCAAGTCAAAAGACGCGTACCAGTACCAGCTGACTAGCCCGCAGATCCCGGAGCGCTTGCTCCGCGCTGCACAGTTGATCATGAAGCGCAAGAAGATCACCATGCGCGGCCTCGACATGAAGCACTTCTACGACGAAGTGGAGAAGATCAAGAAGATCTATAATGCCGCTTGGGAGAAGAATTGGGGCTTCATACCGATGACCGACGCAGAGATCGATCACATGGCGAAAGATCTGAAGCCGGTCGTGGTGCCCGAGTTGGTCGTGTTCGTGGAAAAGGAAGGAGAAACGATCGGGTTTGCGGCCGCCCTGCCGGACTTGGCCGTGGCGCTCCGGTCCAATCCGTCGGGACGTCTCTTTCCCGGGATAATCAAGGTCCTGTGGAACGCGCGGAAGATAAAGAGAATTCGCATTCTCCTGTTGGGTCTGCTCAAAGAGTATCGCAACACGGGTGCCGATGCACTCATGTACCATTGGATCTGGGAGAAGGGGTACGAGCTGGGTTATCGTTGGGCGGAAGCCGGTTGGATATTGGAGGACAACACCGCCATGAACAACGGACTGATGCGGCTCGGCTTCGACGCGTACAAGACGCTCCGCTTCTACGATCGCGCGTTGTGAGGGTCTTCGTCACCGGCGGAACCGGTTTCGTCGGTTCGCGACTCGCTGAGGTACTCCTAGAGCGTGGTAACGAGGTAGTATGCCTCGTCCGCAACACCGCCAAGCTGCAACGCAGATTCCCGCACAATCCACCGGACGTCGTACAAGGCGATCTTGCCGACCGCGATGCCTTGCGCAAGGGATGTGACGGCGCACAGATCGTGTTCCACTCGGCAGGTCTGACGGCCGCACGTGACCGCAGTGAGTTCTTTGCGGTAAATGTAGATGGGACACGTCGTGTGGCAGAGGCCGCAGCCGAAGTGGCGCCCGACCTGCAGCGCTTCGTCTACATCGGAAGCCAGGCAGCGGCGGGACCTTCGAGCCGGGGAACTCCCAAGACGGAATCAGATCCGACTGAACCGGTCAGCGATTACGGACGGAGCAAGCTGGCCGGTGAGAAGGCTGCGCAAGAGTGCGGACTCCCGTGGACGGTTTTGCGGCCGTCCAGCGTATACGGTCCGCGCGACACGGCTTTTCTGACGGTGTTCAAGTCGGCGCGTCTCGGAATTGTGCCGGCGTTCGGCGATGGCAAACAAGAACTGTCGCTCGTTCACGTTGACGATCTGGTGGAAGCGATGGTGTGCGCATTATCACCCACCGGTGCAAGCAAGACCTACTTCGTTTGTCACCCGGAGGTCACGGATGCCACCGAGTTCGCACGCGCCGTCTACTTGGCGGTAAAGGGCCACGAGGTCGAATCAACCGCGCGCCCCACTATCGTGCATCTGCCCGCGTGGGTAGCTCGCGGCGCGCTGCGGGTGACCGGCGCAGCGGCCAGACTCGCGGGAAAGGCGACCATGCTCTCTCCCGACAAGGCAAGCGAATTCCTGGCGGACGCCTGGACCTGTTCCCCAGCAGCTCTGCGAAACGATACCGGCTGGGAGGCCAACATATCGCTCAACGACGGCGTGCGTCACACGGCCCGATGGTACGAGGAGCACGGCTGGCTGTGAGACCGATCGACAAACTGATTGCCGTTTACTTGGTCTTTGTCACGGCACTGTTGGTGGTGCGTGGCCAGCTGGACGAACCGGTCACCTGGCTCCTCTTCACCATGCACGCGCTCGTGGCTCTGCTGATGTATCTGTTCACGCGCCTCGACCCCCACGACAAGGTGGGACAGGTCATACGCGATCTATATCCGCTGCTCTTGTTGCCAGTCCTGTACTCGGAGTTGGGCATTATCAACCTGCAACTCGGAGCAACGAGCACGTTTGCCCGCGATCAGTTGGTTCAAGAATGG
>JARRLJ010000083.1:0-7415 GCA_037387025.1 Gemmatimonadales bacterium | reverse complement strand
GTGCTTGATGCGCTCGAGGATGCACCGAACTTCCAGGAGGCGCAGGAGTTGCTGTTGGCAATCCATGCACGCCGTGGCCAAAAGGACAGAGGTCGCTCGTGAGACTGTATGCCCTCGTGCTGTTGCCGGCGCTGGTGATTCCCGCCGCGGGAGAGGCGCAGCGCTGGTACGGTGGTTCGGATTACACGGAGTTCAACGTGCCGTACGACGGAAGGTTCACCTTCGTGCGGTTGAGTTTCACGCCGATTTCGGGGATGCGGGGATTTGGGGGACGCGGTAGACGGGGTGGAGGGGGACTCTACTGGGATCACGACTATCCGCATGCTGAGAATCATCTCAACAAGCTGCTGAGTGAGCTGACGGATGTATCGCCGTATATGGAAGGAACCAACTTCCTCGGCGCCGATGATCCAGAATTGACGAAGTATCCCATCGCGTACGTGTCGGAACCGGGTCATTGGGTCCTGTCAGATGCCGAAGCAGAAGGGTTGCGCAACTATGTGTTAAAGGGAGGCTTCCTGATCTTCGACGATTTCGCCGGTGACCGAGATTGGATGGTGTTCGAGGAGGGTCTGCAGCAGGTACTTCCAGATGTCAGGCCGGTTCACCTCGAGTTCACACATGAGATCTTCCACTCCTTCTTTGACATCGACTCGCTCGAGCTGGCGCACCCCAACTACTACGGCTACTACGCCGAGTTCTGGGGAGTGTTCGAAGACAACGATCCCGACAAGCGACTCCTAGCGATCATCAACTACAATGCGGATATCGGCGACTACTGGGAGTTTTCTGACACAGGGTGGCTCCCCATTCCACTGTCCAACGAGGCGTACAAACTGGGAATCAACTATATCGTCTACGCGATGACACACTGAACGGAGAGACATGACGACACAAGCAATTGCGCTGGAAGCAGCCGACGACATCGAACTGGCAGCCTGTTATCGCTCTTCGTGGGTGGGACCAGCCTGATTGTGGGTGTGCCGGGACTCGCCAAGACGCTGCTGATACACACTGTTGCCCAGGTCTTGGATCTCAAGTTCTCACGCATCCAGTTTACACCAGATCTGATGCCTTCGGACATTACTGGCACGGATTTGGTGCAGGAGGACCCGAAGACCGGCGAGCGGCGGATGGCGTTCATGCCCGGCCCGGTGTTCGCGAACATCATTCTGGCGGACGAAATCAACCGTACGCCTCCCAAGACTCAAGCGGCTTTGCTGGAGGCAATGCAAGAACATCGTGTGACGGTGCAGGGGCGTACCTACGATCTCGAGGAGCCGTTCTTCGTATTCGCTACTCAGAATCCACTTGAGTTGGAGGGCACGTATCCCCTGCCCGAAGCGCAGCTAGACAGGTTCATGTTCAACATCATCATGGACTACCTGCCGCATGGAGAAGAGATGGAGGTGGTCAGGAGCACCACGGCTATCCAGTCTCACGAGTTTGAGCACGCAGTGACCGGTGCAGACATCGTTGCATTCCAGACGCTGGTCAGGAAGGTGCCGGTAGCGGATCCCGTGCTCAAATATGCGGTCGACCTGGCCAGGACCAGTCGCCCTAGCGAGAACGGTGCACCCGAGTTCATCAAGAAGTGGGTGTCATACGGCGCCAGCGTTCGTGCTGCGCAATATCTCATCCTGGGCGCCAAGGCACGGGCGCTAATGAGTGGCAATTACCACGTGAGCTTCGAAGACATCCGAGCGTTGGCACATCCGGTCATGCGTCACAGAATCCTCACCAACTTCCATGCGGAGTCGGAACAGGTGACGACCGATCAATTGGTGGACCAGCTGCTGGAGGCTGTCCCTGTACCGAAGTCGGGAATGTGAGAACAACACAGTTTCTTGATCCGGCAGTACTGGCCAGAATCGACAACCTCGAACTGCTGGCCCGAACGGTGGTGGACGGATTCATCAACGGACTTCACCACTCGCCGTATTTCGGCCTGTCCGTGGATTTCGCTGAACACCGGCCGTACATGCCGGGTGACGACATACGAAAGATCGACTGGCGCGTGTTTGGCCGCACCGACCGGTTCTACGTGAAGGAATACGAGGCCGACACCAACGCGAACTTCATGGTCCTGTTCGACGTGTCACGGTCTATGGATTACGGCAGCAAGGGCATCACCAAGCTGGACTATGGCCGCTACCTCGCGGCGTGCCTGTCGTATTTCTCGCGGCAACAGAGAGACAGGGTTGGCATAGTGACGTTCGACCGAGCGATCGTGGATTACGTTCCTGCTTCGGCCAAGCATCTCGACGTCGTATTGCACACGATCGATCGTATCGCTCCGAGTAATGCAGGCACGTTCGAGGGGCCGTTGCTAAAAGTGGCCGAGATAATCAACCGCCGTAGTATCCTGGTCCTGATATCGGATCTCTATGAGAGTCCCGAGACCGTGGTGAAAGGTCTGGCTCGGCTGCGACACAAGGGCAACGATGTCATCGTGTTTCACGTGCTCGATCCCGCGGAGATCGAATTCCCCTTCGATGAGGCGGCTCATTTCGAGGACCTGGAGAGCGGCGAACGAATACCGGTGGTGCCTGAGACCCTGCGCGAGCAATATCGGTCGTTGATGGGGGAGCACTTGAGTACTATGGCGGATCGCCTAGTAGCCAACGACGTAGACTATTGCCGCTTTGTGACGTCGAAACCACTCGACTACGCCCTCTTCGAGTACTTGTCGCGCCGCGAACGGCTGAGCCGGGTGCGCTGATGGGTCTTTCATTCCTGGCTCCCCTGTTTCTCGCGGGCCTCGCCGCGGTGACGATCCCAATTTGGATCCATCTTTCTCACAAGACCAAGAAGGAGGCGATCCAGTTTCCGTCTCTGATGTTCTTGAGCAGGGTGCCGTATCGGACAGTCCGGCGTCAGCGGATTCGGCATTGGCTGTTGTTCCTATTGCGAAGCGCTGCGATAGTGATCCTCGTAATCGCGTTCTCTCGGCCGCTACTGAACAATGCTGCGGTGGGGGGACTCGGACTGGAGAATGCGCGCGAAGTGGTCGTATTGCTGGACCGATCGTTCAGCATGGGATACGGCGATCGGTGGGAACGAGCATCGGATGCGGCTCGGAGTGTCGTGGACAGGCTCGGGCCGGAGGATCACGGTAGTCTAGTGTTGTTCGCTGACCGGGCCGAGAAGGTAAGTGACCCGGGTGGGGAACCGAGCGTGCTGCGTGCGGCTATCGACCGTATCAACGTCAGTGCAGGTGGGACGCGTTACGGTCCTGCTCTCCAGCTCACCGAACAGATCATGACAGAGTCGAGGCTGCCCAACCGAGAGGTTGTCCTGATCACCGACTTCCAACGGAGTGGCTGGGATGGTGAAGAGGGCGTCACGCTACCGCAGGGCACGGTTCTCACTCGAATAGACGTCGCGGATCCGAATCCATCGAACGTTGCGGTGTCCGATCTGACTTTGGACAGAACGTACCGCAGCGGGCTGGAGCGGGTGACAGTGTTGGCCCGAGTTACGAACCAGAGCAAGAGCCCCGTAACGGATCTGACGCTCGCTTTGGAGATCGACGGGGACGCGACCGGCAGTCAAACGGTGAATTTGGAGGCGAATGGTTCTGCGACGGTACGATTCCCCGAATTCACGCTTCCTCAAAGGGAGGTGCGAGGGGTCGTGCGCGCTGCAGAAGACGCGCTGCCCGTGGACAACGAATTTCGGTTCGTACTCTCGCCAGGTCAGAGCATATCGATCCTCATACTGGAACATCCCAATGCGGCCGCGGATGAGAGTATCTACCTGTCTGGAGCCTTGAGGATCGGAAGCGAACCTCCTCACGTGGTCGATGTGAAACGAGTGACTCAATTCGTACCCGCAGACCTCGACGAGCGTTCAGTCGTGATACTGAATGATGCGCCGTTTCCCAGGGGTGCGAACGGGACCCGCCTGCGTGAGTTCTTGAACGGAGGAGGTGGACTCCTAATCGTGGCGGGGCCACGGACAGGACCGGGATCGTGGCCTGCCGAGGCCGCGGACCTGCTACCGGGACCGATTGGCACTCCTGTAGACCGACTCGGTGACCGAGGAGGCACTCTCTGCATCACCGACTACGATCATCCAGTGTTCGATGTGTTCAGCGCACCGAGGAGCGGAGACTTCTCACAGGCCAGGTATTTCCGGTACCGTCGCATTGGCGACGAAGGGCGGGCCGCCGTACTCGCTCGGTTCGATGACGGAAACATAGCCCTTGCGGAGGTCGAGGTCGGCAGCGGCTCGGTACTGGTCTGGGCTTCGGGGCTGTCGAACTCCTGGAACGATCTTCCGGTGCAACCCGTGTTCTTGCCCATGGTGCACCAGGTGGTGCGGCGCCTCGCGGATTACTCCCCGCAGCAACCCTGGTTAATTGCTGGACAGGTGCTCGATCTGTCACAACACTTGGGCTATTCATCGATCGGGACGACAGCCGGGGAGATGACTGCTGACGATGTGGACCCAGTTGAGCTTGTCGTAGAGTCACCGACCGGCGAGCGAGAAGCACGGCGGGTAGGGAACAACGCCTCTTATGTGGTCCTCGATGAGAGGGGCTTTTATGAAGTTCGCGCTCTGGCGGGTCGCGAAGACGCCCTGGGTTCGGTCGCAGTAAATGTGGATCCAGCAGAATCAGACCTAACGCCGCTCGACGCGGAAGAGCTCGCCAGCGCCGTGACCTATCGGGGTGGTAGGCAGGGTGGAATGGATCTAGCAGCGACGTTGACACCCGTTGAAAAGGAACGCAGACAGGGGTTATGGTGGTATCTCTTGGTGGCCGTCTTGTTGATTCTTGTGGCCGAAACTGCCATAGCAAACCGCGTATCGCGGGCCAGTACTAGCCAGTAACCGGAACAGGAGTAAGCAGATGCGCATGTTGTTCGAGGCCTCGAGCCACGAGGATTTGATGGGGATCATACGGTCCGTTCGCCTCAGATGGCGTCTCCGTATCCTGTTCCGCGGGATGGGCATCGTCTTGAGCGCCGGCGTCATAGCATTCCTGGTCTCGGCGTATGGCATGGACTATTTCCGGTTCACGGGAACCGCGGTCTTGCTGTTCCAAATTGCCACATATATGACTCTCGTGGTCCTGACAATCCGGTACCTGGTAATGCCCTTGTTACAGAAGGTGTCCAACGAGAGGGTCGCGTTGTATCTCGAAGAGCACGAGCCCTCGTTGCAGGGACACGTCACGAGCGGTGTACAGTTCGGCGCCACTGTCGACGAGGCCGCACGTATTGGGCAATCACCGGCGCTCATAAAGAAGTTGGTGCGACGCGCAATCGAAAAGTGTGTAGAGGTCGATGAAGGGCGACGCGTGGAACGGAAGAAGTTGGCGGGATCCTCCGGTTTCTTGGCTGGAGCCACGCTCACCGGTTTGCTCTTTCTGGTCACCAGCCCCGGTTTCTTACAGCATAGTGCTCCGTTCCTCCTCACTCCGTGGAACCGGGACGCGACCGAGAACCCATATTCCATCGATGTGTCACCGGGAAGCGTCATGCTCGCTCGAGGAGCTGATCTGAGGGTGACAGCAAGTCTCAACAACTTCACGTCGGCCGAGGTGGACATCGCGGTCAAGCGAGGGGAGGAAGCACAATGGGAACGCTGGCCGATGACCGTGGACGACGAGACGGGTGAGTATCTGTTGCTGCTGTTCGAGCTGAACGAACAAACAGAGTACTTCGTGGAAGCCAGCGGTGTCCGGTCACCGGTGTATCGTGTCGAAGTCGCCGATCTTCCCTACGTCGACCAGATCAACCTGGAGTATCACTTCCCGGCGTATACCGGGCTCAGCCCTCAGCGCCAGGAGAACAGCGGAGACATAGCGGCCCTTCAGGGAACCCGAGTTGAGCTCGAGATCACTCCGACGATGCAAGTGGTCGCCGGGGCCATAGTACTGAATGATCGAGACACCGTTGCCTTGGAAGCGACTGAAGAGGGCCTCGTGACGGGGACAATCCGAGTAGAGCGAGAGGGCCTGTATCGAATTCTGCTCGAGAGTTTTCAGGGTGCCCTGGTTGTCGCATCACCCGATTACGTCATAGACGTCTTGATGGACCAGCCACCGTCAGTGTCGTTCTCCAAACCTGGTCGCGATATCACAGTGACGTCTGTGGAGGAGATCTTCACAGAAGTACAGGCAGAAGATGATTATGGGGTGGCGCAATTGCAGTTGATATACTCGGTCAATGGAGAACCTGAGGATACATTGCAGCTAGTTGGTGGAGGTCGAACGAGAAAACAGGTCACCGCCAGCCACACGTTCTTCTTGGAAGAACTCGGACTCGAACCGGGCGACTTCATTTCCTACTATGCACGGGGTGTAGAGGCCGACCGGGGCAGTGAGACGAGTGAGGGAATCACTGACATCTACTTCATGGAGGTCAGGCCGTTCGGGCGCGAGTATCGCCAGGCGGAGCAACAGGGTGGAATGGGCCAGGGCCAGCAGGGTGGTGGTGATATGGGTAGCCTCTCCAGAAGCCAGAAGGACATAATCGCCGGCACGTTCAGGATGGTACGGGATCGCGAGCTGTACCCCGAAGCGGACTTCAATGAGAACGTGCAGACTCTAAACCTCGCGCAGGGAAGGCTCCGCGAGGAGGTGCAGACGCTGGTAGACCGGATGAGTTCACGGGGCATAGTAGATATGGACTCTGCGTTCCAGACCATTGCAGAAGAGTTACCCAAGGCAATTGAGGCCATGGTCTCGGCCGAAGAGCAGTTGGAGGCCCACGATCCGGATGAAGCTCTTCCCCCCGAGAGAACCGCATTGCAGCACCTGCAGCGAGCGGAGGCGGCGTACCGTGAGGTTCAAGTGAGTCGTGGTCAACAGGGTGGTGGTAGTGGCGGCCAACAGTCCGACGCCGAAGATCTGGCGGACCTGTTCGATCTGGAACTCGACAAGATGCGAAACCAATACGAACAGGTTCAGCGGGGGCAACAGGAGCAGGTCGATGAAGAGCTGGACGAGGTAACTCAGAAGCTGAGGGAACTCGCCCGCCGTCAGCAACAGGAGAACGAACGCATGCGGGCCCGTCAGCAGAACTTGGCCCAGGCCGGTGGAAGTGGGGAATCCCAGCGGCGTCTCGCTGAGGAAGCTGAGGAATTGGCGCGGCAGCTCGAGCGTCTGTCCCGAGAGCAAGCGCGCCCCGATCTCGAGCAGACGGCTCGTAATCTGAGGGAAGCTGCTGAAGCCATGCGTGAAGCTGCCGCCAATGCGCGAAACAACGGACTGGGACAGGGCGTAGAAGCACTCGATGAACTGCGTGAAGCCCGGCGTTTACTCGATGAGAACAAAGCGGCAAGTCTCAGAATCGAGACCGAACGGCTGGCCCGAGATTTACAAACGGCAAATCATCGTTTAGCTGAATATGCAGAACAGGTGGAAGAGTTGGCAACCATCCGTGAAAGAAATCGATTGGCTCGAG
>JARRLJ010000082.1:0-6511 GCA_037387025.1 Gemmatimonadales bacterium | reverse complement strand
GATGCGGTGGCGCGTGCGGCAAACGACGACGAACAGATCATATGGGTTCGTCTCACGCGCAGAGGGTGCACGCCTGTCGTCCCATTCACGTTGGTCAGGTTTGGCAATCAATGGCTGATCCGGAACATCGACCTTGAGGCGGCAGGGAATCCGGAGCGGCGCTGCTCGGGAAACGGTGCCAGTTAGCCGCCATGCTACTTATTCGGTGAGTTCCAGCAAGATTCCGCCGGCAGCCTTGGGGTGAATGAAGGCTACCCGTCTGCCCTCCGCGCCAGGTCGTGGGCAGTCGTCGATCAGTTGAAAGCCAAGCCTGCGACACTCGTCGAGCGTGCGGCCCAGATTTGAGACGCGGTAACATATGTGGTGGATTCCTGGGCCGCGCTTTTCGATGAATTTGGCTACGGGACTGTCCGGGGAGATGGGCTCCATCAGTTCGACTTCGATCTCTTCGAGCTTGATGGAAACAATACTAGCGCCGTCCGCTGTTACTGGAGAGGAGGGCTCGAGCCTCAGGACGTGGCGGTAGATGGCCAGTGCCGCCTCGAGGTCGGAGACAGCTACGCCAATGTGGGCCACTCGAGCGTCAGATACGGTCACGGATCCTCCGTGAATTAGCGTACAAGTGCATTTACCCATGAAGGGTGCATTGCGCGCAACATAATGTGAGGGAGTTTGTCATGGCAGGGACGGAATTACTCTTGGAAGTAACCGACGACACGTTCGCCCAGGAAATCGAGCAGCACGGAGGGCTGGCCTTGGTGGATTTCTGGGCCGTCTGGTGTGGACCGTGTCAAGTCATAGCTCCGGCGGTTGCCCAGATCGCCGAGGAATACGCGGGAAGGCTGAAAGTCGGACATCTAGATGTCGACAACAATCAGACGACGGCGATGAAGTTCAATGTGCGGTCGATCCCGACGTTGTTGCTGTTCAAAGACGGATCGCATGTAGAGACAATCGTGGGTGCCGTCCCCAAGCCGCACCTCATAGAGAAGATTGAGCAGCATCTATAGATAGTAGGTAGACTGTACCCTCGTCGTTGAATCCAAACACGGAGTGACAGCGGCGCGCGCCGACAACCACAGCCCGCGCCGCTCTTGCCACCGGCCTGAGAGGAACCGTGTCTGGTACGCTCTACGTGGTGGCCACACCCCTAGGGAACCTCGGAGACATCTCAGAGCGCGCAGTTCGGATATTGAGGGCCGTAGCTATCGTTGCCGCGGAAGACACTCGCCGGGCTCGCAAGTTGCTCGATCACGTTGGCTCACGCCCCCAAGTGTTGAGTTACCACGTGCACTCTGCACCAGGCAGAATCGCCCAGCTCGAGGAAGTGTTGAAGAAGGGTGGAGAAGTCGCTGTGCTCACAGATGCGGGTACTCCAGCAGTCAGCGATCCGGGGCGGGAACTCGTGGCACGTGCGCGAGAGATCGGTGCCCACGTGATCCCGGTCCCCGGGCCGTCCGCGGTAAGCGCTGCGCTGAGTGTGGCCGGGCTTCCGGCCGACAGCTATACGTTTCTTGGTTTTCTGCCGCGCAAGGGAACCGAACGCAGGAATCTCGTCAATTCGATCTGCAACAGTCCTTGGACCGTAGTGTTGTTTGAGGCGGCGAACCGCTTGGTGCGCCTACTGGAGGAGCTGCGGGACATCTGCGGTGACGAGCGCACGGCCGTTGTAGCCCGCGAACTGACGAAGATTCACGAGGAAATCAAAACCGGAAACCTGGCTGATCTGGCGGTTTACTATCATGAGAACCCACCTCGTGGTGAAGTGACCGTTGTGGTCGGTGGCCGAGAGGTTTCGCGCCGGGATTTCGATGAGGGCGCCGCTCGAGATCTGGCCCGGCAGTTGCTCGGTCAGGGAATGACGCGGCGGGATGCTGCAGGCCGTGTGGCGGAGGAGCTGGGAATGTCTCACAGAGACGCCTACAAGTTGGTGAACGAGCTATGATTCGTGCGGTGCTCATACTCGTTTCCCTGGTTGTACTCACCGGTGAGAGCAGACAAGAACCACTTCTCACGATAGGACGTTTGCAGTACGATGGCGGAGGAGATTGGTACGCCAACCCGTCCAGCATTCCCAATCTGCTCGACGCCATCCGTGAGCGAACTTCCCTCTCCGTCGCCTCCAGGGAGCGCATCGTCCGTCCATCCAGCCCCGATTTGTGGGAGGTACCTTACTTACATATGACTGGGCACGGAAACGTGCACTTCTCGGAGGAAGAAGCGGCGGCCTTGCGTCGCTACCTTGAGAACGGTGGCTTTCTCCATGCCGATGACAACTACGGACTGGACGACTCATTCCGGCGCGAGATAGCCCGGATCTTCCCCGATCAAAGCCTCCTGGAAATCCCGCTGGACCATGACATTTACCACGTGTTCTACGATTTTCCCAAAGGGATTCCCAAGATACACGAGCACGACGGGTTGCCGGCCCAGGCCTTCGGTCTGTTTCTGGCAGACCGATTGGTGGTGTTTTACAGCTATCAGTCTGATCTTGGGGATGGGTGGGAGGACCCCGGGGTCCATGAGGACCCGGCCGATGTGCGGGAGGCCGCTCTTCGAATGGGTGTGAATCTCTTCGTGTATGCTGTAACAGCGAGCCGATGACACAGACCGAGCTCTGGTTGGAAAGGAACGGTGCACCTCTCGCACGCCGTTTGACGGCGGCGGGAGCCCTGGCAATTGGGGGCTTAGTCTTGGTGGCCTTGAGTGTCGGGGTCGCGCTGGGGCGCTTTGGCACTTACCGCTTGCTGCCGCCGGCCGTGATCGTCGGATGGTTGGGGGCGGTTGCGGTCGTGATCTTGGGATTCGCGTGGGTCAAGCGTTTGCAGGGACACGTCAGGACAGATTCCTTGGCCCGACAGGTCGAACTGCGTAGCGGTTTGAGGCATGGCTCGATCGGCGGCATGGTCGACTGGCCGGATACGGCCGGCAGTTTCGAACTGGCACAATTGGCGGACCGACGATCGGCCGGATGGTTGTGTGAGCACGGCTTGGCAGCTCTGCGTGGAGAACGGAAGAAAGCGACGAGAGCGCTTCGCAACGGCGTAGCTGTCCTCCTAGCGGGTGCCGGAGCTTTCATAGTGTCGGGCCCGGCCAGTCGAGGTGCCTCGCAGTTCTGGAGCCCACTTGCCACACTGGCAGGGCCGTCGGGTCCGGTGGAACTGACGGTAGATCGAACTGAGGTGCAGCGGGGAGACAGTGTGCGGGTGTTGCTTGAGGCTCCCGGGAGACGCAACGCGTTGCTTTCGGTACGAGCTCCGGGTGAGCCGTGGGATACGCGTCGTGTGGATCTCGATTCGGCCGGTGTGGCGCAACTTGTGCTCGGTCCGCTGGACAGCGATCGCTTTCTTACCGCGTCAAGCGGTAGACAATGGACGGACACGCTGCACGTGCGAGTGCTTTTCCCCTTGTTTCTTACTGACCTGCAGTTGCTTGTACGCTTCCCAAATTACACCGGACGCCCCGACGAACCCCTAGTGCCGGGCCCGGACAGCGTCGCGCTTCCGGTGGGGACCACTGTACTAACACGGGGTCGCCTCACACTTCCGGTCGATCCGGTCGAGTGGAGGTCAGGTGATGCCAGGATCCGGCTTGCGACTGACGGAGTGGCGTTCGCTGGGAATCTGATCATTCGAGGTACCGCTTACTGGGCACTCTATGTGAGAACGGTCCAAGGGCCCATGCTGGTTGATGATCCGCCTGCACTCAACATCATTGCGGTACGTGATGCGCCTCCCCAAATAACGGTACCCATCCCGGGTGCCGATACCACGGTCCCCGTTTCTCTGCTGCAGCCGTTGGTCGTCGATGCTCGCGACGACTACGGGCTAGCGGATGCTGCACTGCTCAGCTGGCGCGTGAGCCGGTTTGGAACCGCTAGCGATTCCATCGTGGAGCAGATTCCGCTTCCCGGTCCCAACACTGATCGGGCGGTGCTACAGTGGATGCTCGACCTGAACGGCAGGGGATTCCTACCGGGTGACACTGCACGCTTCAAAATCAGAATCAGTGACAACGCACCAACGCCACAGGTGGGTGAAAGCCGCGTGTACTCCCTGTGGTTCCCTTCGATGGCAGAGCTGCGAAATGACATACGCAGCCGGTCGAGGGCGGTTCACGAGGGAGCCGATTCTCTGCTTGAAGCTCAGCGAGAACTCGCCCAGGAGTTGGAGGATCTTGCAGCTACGCGCGAGAGGGGGGAGGCTGACGAGCCGGGAGGTACTGACGAACTGCCGTTCAATTCAGTGGAGCAAGCACAAGAGCTGTCAGACCGCCAACAAGAGGCGCTGGACCGGGCCCAGCAGCTGAGAGAGCAGTTGGAGGGACTATCGGAAGCAGCCTGGTGGGGTGGCATCACCGATCCCGAGTTCCACTCGCAACTGCGAGACGTTGCAGAGCTGTTGGATCGAGCCCTCACCCAAGAGCTACGGGAGAAGCTGGAGGCGTTGCGCGATGCCGTAGAAAACTTGGATGCTGAGCGTGCCCGCGAGGCCCTGAGAGACTTGGCGCAATCGGCCGAACAGCTGCGGCAAGAACTGGAGCGGGGCAGGGAGCTGTTTGAGCGAGCCGCCATGGAGGGACAGATGTCGACTCTTGCGGAAGAAGCCGATGAGTTGTCTTCCCGACAAGAGGAGTGGAACGAGGCCACGGCGACAGAGTTGAGCGACAGTGCGTTGGGGGCGCGGGAACAAGCGTTGTCGGCGCGTGCGGATTCCCTGGCAGCCAGGCTGGAGGAACTCGCACAACAGCTCGAACGATCGGGGGATCAAGGAGAAAATCTGCAGGAGTCTTCGCAGATTGCCGGGGAGGCTGCCGGCGAGATGCAGCAAGCGGCCCAGCAGGTTGGGACGGGGGACCGAGCGGGAGCGAGGCGGTCGGGTGAATCAGCGGAGGAATCACTGGAACCGTTGGCCGAAGAGCTGCGTCGGCAGCGCGATGAGTTGCGCGAGAGTTGGCGGCAAGAGGTCCTCGACGCCATGGATCGCGCTCTAGTCGAGACGGCGCGCCTCGCTCAGCAGCAGCAACAAGTCACCAAGCGTCTGAATCGTGGGGAATCGGGCCCCGATGTGAGGGCCGCGCAGGCGGCGGTGCGATCGGGCGTTGACAAGCTACTCGAGCAGTTGCAGGGTGCTGCCGGCAAGAACGCACTGGTCTCGCCACAATTAGGCACCGCGTTGGGTTTCTCGAAGGTTCGTATGTCTGAGTCGCTCGACCAACTGCAGAGAGCCAATCCCAACACGCGCCAGGCGGGGGAATTGGCTGGGGAGGCACTCGATGGTCTGAACGCCATGGCGTATGCTCTGCTGCGTAACCGGGCAGATGTGGCAGGTGCCGAGTCGGGCTCCGGTCTGGGAGAAGCGATGGAGCGCCTGGCTGAGATGGCTGAGCAGCAGGGCGAGTTGGCCGGGCAAGCGAGCGGTATGCTGTCGCTGATGCCCGACGCGGCCCAGCAGATCCTGCAGGAATTGCAGGCCCTGGCGCAACAACAGCGATCGTTGGCTGACCAATTGGATCAACTGCGCGCCGAGGGCGAAATCGGGGGAATGGACGAACTGGCGGAAGAGGCTCGCGACGTGGCGCGTGAGCTCGAAGCCACTCGACTCAACCGCGAGACCGTGGAGCGGCAAGAACAGTTGTTCCGGCGACTACTCGACGCTGGGCGTTCGTTGCGAAGCGATGAAGAGGACGAGCGAGAGGAACGGGTGAGTGAGGCGGCAAACCCAGGCAACGTGCGCCTGCCGGGCAACGTGGGGCTGCCGACTGCCGCCGGATTGAGATTCCCCTACCCCACATGGGAGCAGCTCCGATCCCTGACGCCAGATGATCGCCGGCTCATATTGGACTACTTCCGCAGGCTGAATGGTGGCCGCCCGTAGATCGGCATTAGCCCTCTGCCTGCTCGCGGTGTCAGCAGGTCCCGCAGTGTCCCAGCAGAACCCGGGCTTGGAGTTTGAGCGGCGAGGCCGTTATGACGAGGCGGCTACAGCATATCGCGCCACTCTGCAAATCGATTTGAACAACGTGGCGGCCTGGCTCGGTCTTGAACGGGTGCTCACGCGCCTAGACAGCCTACGCCACCTACCCCCGTTGTTGGATTCCGCCCTCGTAGTCCATCCAAGAAGCAGTTTCTTGCGACAGGTGAAACTCAGGGTCTGGGGAGCTCTGGGAGATGATGACAGCCTCAGGGTGACGGCGCAGGAGTGGCTGATTGTAGAACCTGGGAGTCCCGATCCATACCGCCACTGGTCACTTGCACTGAGTCGCAGAGGCCGTACCGCGACGGCGCTCTCGGTTCTCCGGGCTGGTCGAGACGAACTGGGAGGATACGCACTCGCTCCTGAACTGGCACAGGCGTACGCAGCGGAGGGAGTGTGGATGCGAGCTGCAGAGGAATGGTGCGCGGCTGTGCAAACCAGCGAGTCGTATACTGCCTCGGCGGTGGCAGCGTTACGGCAAACGCCAGATCCCAATCGTCGGTCGGTGATCGCTGTACTTGCCAGTCCTGCGGCAG
>JARRLJ010000081.1:0-8519 GCA_037387025.1 Gemmatimonadales bacterium | reverse complement strand
GATCGATGGTGAGCTATACTCGGAATGCGATCAGATGTCCTACATATCTTCACCCTATCCTCATGGCTTCTGGCAGATACACTTCCAGCCGGTCTGGGGAGGCAACAACCCGGGCGTGGTGAAGTTACAGGACGACTACGCCTATCTGGACCATATCTACATCTCAGGGGTCGAGAAGTGATGCCAACGTACGGGCGACTGATGAAGTGCACTACCTCCAATCGCAGCTACCTGGTGGCTCTAGGACTCGTTCTTCAGGCATCCGCCTGCGCGGCAGAGCAGGCCACGGAGTTCCAAGGAGAGCAGAACGGTGGTTTTCCTCATGAGCCCGCCGGCTTGGTCAAGCTAGCCGAGCATTCGTTTCCCGCCGGATACTTCGAGCACTTCGCCGACTCGGCAACCTATACGGCTCCCGGTGTTCGCTGGGTCATGCGTGACTACGAGCTGAGACTGCATATCGAAACCGACATTGCGAGCGCTCCTAAGAGCCCGCCGGGAACGATGGGCATGGCTTATCCTGCGGGACTGCCCACTTCGGGAGAGCCGGCGTCGTTCGAAATCCACTTTCCCGAGCAGCGTGAGCTGTACGTCTCCTATTACTTCCTCATCCCGAGTAATCTCGATAACGGCATGTGGGAACTGGAACCGGCCGGCGTCAAGTTCCTTGGTTACATCTCCTACGGTGACAACGAGCAGCAGAATGAAGGCACCTTCATGTTCAAACCGGGAGGATTGCAGCCAGGGCCGCTGTTTGCGGAAACAGCATATGCCGGTAGACCCGAGTCTTGCCCCCTATATGCCAATGAGGCGAACGCTGAAAACATCACGCTCGACGAGTGGCACCAGCTGGAGATCTATGGCAAGCTAAACGACATGGGCGTGGCAAACGGCATCCACAGCGTGTGGATAGACGACGAGTTGTACTCGGAATGCGATCAGATGTCATACACAACGTCTGACTATCCTCATGGTTTCTGGCAGATACACTTTCAGCCGGTCTGGGGAGGCTACAACCAGGGTGTGGTGAAGTTACAGGACGACTACGCCTACCTGGACCATATCTACGTCTCGGGAGTCAAGAAGTAGCAGCGTCACGTGATTGCGAATTCGTACTCATCCAACCACGACTGAAACATCATCAAGGTCCATAGTAGGTTCGAATTGTCTCGGCGCCCCGATTGATGGTCGTCCAGCAGTTTGCGGACGGTGGCGGCGTTGAAGACCCCTTCGCTATCTATCCGTCCTCGTGAGAGGAGTGTTTCTGTCCACTCCTTCAACGGGCCGCGAATCCAGTCACGAATTGGTACTGAAAACCCCATTTTGGGCCGCTCGAACAACTCTCTCGGTACATACCGACATAGTACTTGACGCAAGATCCACTTGCTCTGGTGATTCCGCACCTTCATGTGAACAGGGATCTTGCGCGCTAGGCTGACCGCCCCTTGACTCAGTAGAGGTAGGCGCGTTTCCAGCCCGACTGACATGCTGGTTCGATCGACTTTGGCGAGATTGTCACCGGGTAGATACTGCAGGATGTCGACCAACATCGCCTTGTCCAAAAACGGCCTATCGGAATTCCGCCAAACTGAGTCCCACACCCGCCGGTCGAGTGTGAACTGCTTTTCCAGCAGTTCCTCAGGCCATTGCTGATACGAGATCAACCCATCGTAGATCGTCTCCAGATTCTCACCGGCTATCACGTCGACTAGCTTGTGGAGCTTCTTTTCAATACTCTGAATCGGCTTCCCGGAATTGGCCTTGGAGAGAATCACCTCCACCCAGTTCATCGGTAACTGATAAGCGAGTGCTCCGATCGCCTTGCGCAGGCGTGCCGGCATCCAATACACCTTGTTCCAAATACGCTCGGTAGACTTGTATCTATTGTATCCACCGAACATCTCATCGCCCCCATCGCCAGATAGACATACAGTGACGTAGCGCCGGGCGATCCTGGAAACCAGGAGGCTCGGTATCTGTGATGAATCTGCAAAGGGCTCGTCGAAGATCTTCTGGAGCTCGGGCACCAGAGCCAGCCCATCCTCGGCACTCACATACTCCTCGACGTGCTCCGTTTTGAGGTGCCGGGCGATCTTTGCAGCTAGTGGCGCCTCGTCGAATCTCGGATCATCAAAGCCGATTGTGAACGTTCTTACTGGTCCGTTTGACTCAGCCTGCATTATTGACGTTACCAGAGTCGAATCGATGCCACCTGAGAGGAACGCGCCGGTTGGGACATCTGCATAGGACTGTTCCCTAACGGCATTGTGCAGGATTGAATCGAGGCCATCGATTGCAGCCTGGTCGTCCCGATAGACCTCGGTCTCATCACTCGCTTCGGCATCTGCAATGCGCCAATACGGGATCGGTCCACCGTTGTCATCTTGCCCGGACAACAATGACTCGTAGGGAACGGTCAACATCGTCCCCGGCGGTAGCTTCCGAACTCCTCGTACGATGCACTGCGTATCGGGAACGTAACCGCACTTCAAATAGCTTCCCAACGCATCGTAGTCTATGGTCCGCCCGACGAAGGGTACTTCAAATAGCGCCTTGAGCTCCGACGCAAACGCTACTCGCCCACCCGTCGCCGTATAGTACAACGGCTTCTCGCCGATCCGATCTCTGCAAAGCGTCAATCCCCTACCTTGCTTGTCCCACACAGCAAATGCGAACATCCCAGATAGGCGAGTCATCGTCTCATCGATACCCCAGGTATCAAAGGCAGCCAGTAACACCTCGGTATCGGAGGTACCGCGAAGCGTCACGCCCTTTTCCACGAGCGACTTCCGCAGCACCAAGTGATTGTAGATCTCTCCATTGAACGTGATGCAGAATCGACCGCTCGGCGAATGCATCGGCTGTGCGCCAGTTGGCGATAGGTCTATTATCGCGAGGCGGGCGTGGCCAAATGCGATCCCGTCTTGCTCATCGATCCACTTGTCGGCCGCGTCCGGCCCACGATGGCGTAATTTGCCGGTCATGCGAACAACCAACCGTTCAGCCTCGTCGTGACCGCCGATGTTGGGATCGATGAATCCTGCTATTCCGCACATACAATCACGAGCCGTCGATGCTACGGGAAAGGGGTCTTGCTCTACCTGTATCAACTCCCGCAAGAGCAGCTACGAGCGCCGCAGCACGTGCCCAAAAATACAAGTAGTAGATGACCGAGTTCACAGCAACTACCGCGACACCGTTCTTGCGATACTTCACGAACGATGAGAGGAGACAGATAACCAGTACGAGAGAAACAAACATCACTGAGTACATTGGGTCCAACCACGCGAGCGCAGCCAACAGACCGATGTGGGCTGCCAGGAACAGCGTGGCCAAGATCGCTACCTTTGATGCAAAGAAGGTGCTAACCGACGCGTAGTCACCCAACCCATGCCACATTTCACGCCGAAAGAACGTCTTCCAACCGGTAGGATAGCCAAGATGGACAACCGGGAGATTCTGATCGTCCTTGATCCGTCCCCCTGCTCGCAGTGCCCGCATTGAAAAGTCATAATCCTCACCAGTCTCGAGAGATTCGTCGAATCCACCTAGCTCATCAAAGAACGCCTTTGTCACTATCATGTGACCGGAATTGATGTGCGTATTCTCTCGTTCGGTGAGAGGTAGGTACCAGAAACGGTTGAGCAACCGACGATCATTCGTGACCCCAACCCAAGATCCGGTCACCAGGCGAGGATCGTCATGGAGGCGGTGTATCACACTGCGAATGTTTCCGGCCCAAGCTGCCGACAACACGACATCAGCGTCTAGAAAGACCAAAGCGCTCCCGCTTGCCATTCGTGCTCCTACATTCCTGAGGGACGCAATCGTACCCCCCGATACCGACCGTACTCGCGCACCGCCCTGCTCGGCGACGCGCGCTGTATTGTCAGTGGAGTTGTGGTCGACAACGATCACCTCGTAGGGTAACGAATCGCCGAGTGTGTCACTGATGTTGCGCAGTGTCGACCCGAGAAGCAATTCCTCGTTGAGCGCTGGGATGACAAATGAGAGCAGTGGAGACATCGTGTCATCCGCGGCAAGTGAAGTGGCGCTTTCGTATGTCAATATATGCGGTCCCGCTGGGATCTCGATTGGTCAATCTGGCTTGTACGTCCTCAATAGTTATGCCAAGGTCAGCGATGCGGCCAGCTACTGATTCTGCGACAACGCGCGGCCCAGACTTAGGTGCCGTTGGGGGATTGGCAGCCCCCGTGCTTCTCCCATGTCATTGCAGGTGATAGGCTTACGAGTTGTTGCGCAAACGCAACAGATCTCTTGGAAATACCGTTATCGGCCCATCGTTCGTGCCAAGTCGGGCGGCTCACCTCTTGCTTCCCCCGTGACTACCGGGTGTTTGCCGGCCGGCGAATCGAGGACTCAGAAGGCGAACGGCCGACACCGAAGATCAAACAGTTGGCATTCCCATGCCGGTGTGTTGCGGGAATGAGGAGATCATGACCGAGGATTCCGGCCTCCAAGTCGTTGCGCCGAACACCGAGCTATCGGATCCCGTATTCGAAGAGGGGTGGGAGAAGATAGTAGAAGAGTGCGGAAGTCCCTACGGGATGTACGCTTCCCCTGATTGGATTCTCCATATCCTGGAGACCTCAGGCAACCCCGTTCGAGTCTGGAAAGTCCGAGACGCGAGTGGCAAGCTTCAAGGAGTGGTTCCGCTGGAGATTTCGCAGTACCGTCTTCCGTTTCAGGCGGCCAATCGGGACCTCGCCACCGTCTCGCTGCGAACGGCTCATGTATTGGGTGGCGTTCCGCCCCTCCCCAAGGATCCCGCCGTCCACTTGCAGTTCCTAGATGCCGCCTTCTCAGCGCTGCCCGACTGCGATTGCCTGCACTGCGACATGGTGCCCTGGGAAAACTGGTTCTCAAAGTTCCTGCGGGAAGATCGGGAGGTCCGCAAGCGCTATATAGTCCACTCGCCTTTTGGCGTTCGCGCATGGCACATGCTGCGTGTAGCTGGCACGTTCGAGGACTATGTGGGGACGCTGAGCAGCAAATCCCGACACAACCTGAGGAGGAACTTCAGGAGATTGCAGAAGAGGGCTGACAGGTTCGAGCTGCTGCGCGTAGACCAACCCGACCAGGTAGGCGAGTTCCTGCGGGCTGCTGTTGAAGTCAGCAAGCATTCATGGCAGCATCGAGCGCTGGGCGAGCGGCTCGCCGATGATGAAGAAACCAGAAACTCAATGATGAGCCTGGCCGATCGCGGTCTGCTCCGGTGTTATGTCCTGTTTTCAGGGGATGACGCGTGTGCATTCTCCACAGCATATCAACGGCGGGGTGTGATCAACTGTCACGAACTCGGGTTCGATCAGCGGCTTTCTCCCTTCTCGCCTGGAAAAGTCCTCATATACCTCATGATCGAGGACGTGCACTCAGACCCCGATGTGACACTCCTGAATTTCGGCATGGGGGATTCCGAATATAAGCGGAAGTTATCCGACATAGAGACCGCAGAGTCATCGTGGCTCATCATGCGCAGATCGATCCGGAACCGGTTCCTGGTCAAGAGCCACGCCCTGCTCGATGGCACGGTAGAGCTGGCCAAGAAGGTCGTCCGCAGGAGGAAGAAGACGAAGGGTTGACCTATTTCAACACAATGTCATCCACATAGAGTGTAATGGCACGCGTTGTGTCTCTCGTTAGAAAAAAGACTCTTGAAATGCGCTCCAGATCCAGCGCGCGGCCGCTGGACAGGTGAGACGAATTCTCGAGCGGGACGACCAAGGCGTTGGCGCCTGGCTCGATTTCTCTGCTGAACGTGAAGCGGTCACCTCTTGCGCCTCGGAAATGGCTGTCTTCAATCTGCACGATGAACGTTGCAGAAGTGTCCGAGGCCAGATAGACGCTCAGAGTGAGGGATTCGTAACCAGACCAATTCGGGTAGGCCTTGTTGATGGCGAAGCCGGACCGAGTCGACGGATCAGAGATCAACTGGCCGACCGTCCCGTCCACAGAGCGCGACCAGTTCGGCGGTGCTACCGACGGGGTCAGCGTGGCGTTCCTGGTCGTCCAAAACAGTCGCTCCAGCTTTGAGTCGAACGTGGCAAGTATCGGGAAGGTTCCGTTGCGACGGTAGTACGCTACTGGCCAGCGAATGGCGGACGACCACGAAAGAATCAGCACAGCCAACGCAACCACAGCTACAGCGGCCCGCGACCATCGTCCCCAAACTGTCCACACGTTGCCCAGCCGTTGATCCCGGATGGCATAGAGGCTGAGAAAGCAAAACGCGCCAACTGCGTCACGGGCTACGTCCAAAACGTCGGCGTTGCGCGGACCTGGAATCTGCGCCACCTCCGAGAGACCCCCGACCAATACCGTCGCGCAAAGTGCTACGACATAGTGCCCCAGCCGGTTCGCGATCCTGTCACTCAGAACATCCGCAGAGAGCCCCAGCATGACCAACGAGAAGGCGCCCATCAGCACGACGTGGCCGGCATTGAACATGTCCGCCCACAACGACAGCCGTGAGGTTCCACCAATGTCCAACAGATGGGCGACCGCTACGACACCAAGCGCGCCGATCAACCGCGCGATCCTCGTGAGGACCCGCAGCTTGTCGAGTAGCGTGAGGGCTATTGGCAAGCTACTCTTGAGGCGGTGAAGCAGCCACGCGGCTCGACGCGTTTTGGATCAGTAGTGACAAGAGTGCGGCCGGCCTACGATTGTATATGCGCACGGACAGTAGACGGCGATCTGTCTCGGTCCAGCGGTACTTATATGCCTCGGCGCCGCGGAGAAAGTCGAATTCTCGACATCCGCGACGGATGCCTTCTTCCATACATAGCGACAACACAAGATCACCAACATTGACTCGTTTCATGTCACTCTTTTCTACGGACATGATGTAGAAGTAGAGAACACCGTGATAGACGAAGCCGTAAAATCCCCCTTGATACTCATCACCCACCCAGAGGGAGCACAGCAGTAGGTGTCCGAGCTTCAGTAACCGCTCCGCCAAACCGAAATGAAAGCTGACGAACTCGTCAGTCGCGAACGAACCGCTGTGACCACGTTCCCGCCAACTGCGTGTATTCAACTCCTTCAGGCGTGTCAAGTCTTGCGACACCTGCTCGACATCTTCACAAAATCGAACCTGGATCTCAGCCCGCTCGCTCAGGCGCTTCCGCGAGTGATTGATCGTGTAGCGTTTCGTACGGCTCAGTCTCCGGAGCAGATGCTCCGGCTCTTCGGGAAGCGGCATGTACGGACACACCGTGGTGTCCGACATGATCCTGCCTAGACAGCGGCTGTCTTCGTCCGCGAAACGCCAGAACTCGGCCAACCCTCTGGAATCGGACGGTGCGTCACTGTACTCGAGTATGTCCCACTCCGAGCCGTGCTCGAATAGTCGACGCCATACTTCTTCGAGCCATCTCGAATGCCCCGTCTCCTGAACTATCACGTCCAGATAATCGGAGCAGACTTCACCTACACCAATGAACCGGAGTGTACGAGTCCGGAAGATGCCGCCGGTACGGACGCGTTGAATCCAGAAGGGGGCAACAGCTACTAGTTGGCTTTGATCGTACACCGCGATCACAAACAGCTGACCGCCGGAGACATATACCCTTGCCCAGTTCGAGATCCATTCCCATGTGAGAAATACGTTGTCGCTCAGGCTGCGTGCCAGGAGATCGTCCCAGGCACCGGCAAGCTCACGCAGTTCGTCAAGGTTTCGGACCACCCTGCTCGACGTGGTTTCTCCCATGCGCGCTAATCAGCTCCAGCCAGATCCCGGCGAGCTCAAGGCGTCGCCCCGCCCCATCCGAGCCGTCGTCTCATCATTGACCACACCTGCGAAGCGATCTCACGAATCTTGTCGACCTCCACCGGCTCATAGAAGCGGAGCAGCACGAGGGCGAGCGGGAACAGGGCCGCCACAGCCAACTTCAGAGCCAAATTCACATAAATGCTCGATGTTACATCTAATTGGAGACACAATCCATACAAGGCCAATGCGACAAGCACCATCTTCCCAATTCGTCCAAACTCGAACTGAATGTCGATGTAGCGTTGTGATATTTTGTACGCCAATACCGTCAACAGTGTCCACGCACATAGCGTTGCCGTGGCAGCTCCCCAAGCCCCAAGTATCGGGACAAGAGCCACGTTCAATGCTATACCTGCCGCGGCTCCAGCAATCTGCATATAGAGAATGAACTTCGTCTTCTTGGCCAGTAAGATACCAACCTGCGCATGCTGGTACGCTCCCCCCATGACGTACGCCAAGACAATGATCGGCACTATCTGGTAGGCGCTGTGGTACTTGGGATCGGCCATGATCTGGATGACGTCCTTTACTCCTGCCGAGATTCCGAGCGCCACATACAGTTCGAAGAAGAGAAAATACGTGAGCATCCGTCCGTATATGTGATTCGCATCCGGCCGCTTCGCCACCTCGAACATCTTCGGACCCCAGATTGCGAAGAACGGCTCCGTTACCATTGCTCCGATCACCAGACCGAACTTGTAGCCGAGCGCGTAGAGGCCAACGACGG
>JARRLJ010000080.1:0-6586 GCA_037387025.1 Gemmatimonadales bacterium | reverse complement strand
GATAACGAGAACCGCATTCTTCGCCCCAACCGGGAGTTCACGGAGCTTTTCGGATACGAAGGAGAAGAGGTCTTGGGAATGTCTGTGGATGAGCTTTTGGCCCCCGAGGGACTCCGCAACGAAGCTGTTGGCATCACCAAGCGGGTGGCATCAGGAGACCGGATAGCAGTGGAGACCGTACGCCAGAGAAAGGACGGCACGTTGGTGGACGTATCCATCCTGGGAGCTCCGATCACGACATCTGATGGACAGGTTGCCATCTACGGGATCTACCGTGACATCTCTGAGCGCAAGAGGGCTGAGGAGGCCGTGCGGCAATCGGAAGCCAACTACAGAGGGTTGGTGGAAAACGCGACTCACGGCATTTACCGGTCTACCCCGGATGGAAGGTTCTTGATGGTGAATCCTGCGCTCGTGAGGATGCTCGGATACCAGTCTGAAGACGAGCTGCTCGCTGTGAACATCGGAGAGGACGTGTACGTCCGCTCATCGGATCGACTCAAGGCCATTGAGAAATACCACAGGGTGGGGCGCATCGACGGATTCGAAGTAGAGTGGAAGTGCAAGGATGGCAGTCCTGTTACAGTCTGGGTGAGTGGCCACCCAGTGCACGGCGACTCCGGCGGTGTGCGGTACTTCGAGATGATTGCGGAGGATGTAACCGAGCAACGGATGCTGGAGGCCCGGCTCAGGCAAGTACAGAAGATGGAGGCGATCGGTCAACTCACCGGCGGGATCGCTCACGATTTCAATAACCTATTGACCGTGATATCGGCCAACGCGGAGATCGTGGCCGAGTCCCTGCCATCGGCACTTGCATCCCTGAAGCAGGATGTACAGGACCTGCAAGCTGCAGCGCAGCGCGGGACAGCACTTGTGAAGAAGCTCCTTGGCTTCGGACGTCGCGCAATGCTCGACCTCCAGTCGGTGAAATTGAGCAAAGCTGTTGCGGACGCGGCTGGAATGGTACGCCGCATCCTCCCGGAGAACATCGAGATCCGCCTCGACGTTGATCGACCGGTGGGCAACGTTCAGGCCGACCCGGTGGCTATTGAGCAGATCATGTTGAATCTCGCCACTAACGCACGCGATGCCATGCCAGACGGCGGTATTCTGAGCATTGGAGTTGCGGAGGAGTGGCTGGATGACCTGTACAGTGCATCCCATCCCGGATCTTATCCAGGACAGTATGTGGGTATTACCGTTGCGGACACCGGTTTTGGCATGACGACTGACACGAAAGAACACATATTCGAGCCGTTCTTCACGAAGAAGGCTCCAGGTATGGGCACGGGGCTGGGGATGTCGATGGTCTATGGCTTAGTCAAGCAATTGAACGGATATGTCGACGTGGCCAGTGAGCCAAATTCGGGTACGACGGTGCGGATCTACTTTCCCGTTATGGACACTGTCGGGGCAGAAAAGGAAGCTCAGGATGAGGCTGTCCCTGCTCGTGGTGGCAACGAGACTATACTCGTAGTAGAAGATGAGGAAGCCATCCGACGGACTATCAAGCGAGCGTTGGAAGGACAGGGATACGAAGTCATTCTGGCGGGAGATGGTGAAGAAGCGCTCGGCGTGGTGAGAACTTGCGGGAACGACATCGACTTGATCATCTCGGATCTGATCATGCCGAGGCTGGGAGGTCGTCAGCTCTTTGAGGAACTCGAACGAGAAGGCATGCAGGTGCCGTTCCTCTTCACGAGCGGCTATTCGGCGCGCGAGGTTCAAACAAGCGAGGCAATGGGATACGATGTTCCGCTACTGCTGAAACCGTGGACCCTGAACGACCTTTTCGCGCGGGTGAGGGAGGTATTGGATCGATAGTGAATATCCTTCACGGAAAGTGGCACAATGAGCGCCGGTAAGACGACGCGAGTCCTCCTCGTAGAGGATGGTGTGGAGGGCAATGGCTCGAGTGAGATTCGGGAGGTGCTGTCGACTGGTAGTGACAGCCTATACTCGGTGGAGTGCGTGGGGACGCTTGGAGCCGCCAAAACGAGATTGGGGCAAGGCGGCATCGACGTTGTGATACTGAACCCAGACAGCGTCGGGATGAGAGGCCTGGTCACTATCCGGGAGCGTGCTGCGCAAGTCCCTGTAGTCGTTCTGCTTTCGGAGCCCAACGAAGACACGGCCGCACGACTCATGCGAGAGGGAGCGCAGGACTGCTTGGTCAAAGGGCAGTTCGATAGATCTGTCCTGGTGCGCACCATCAGACATGCCTTGGAGAGAGCGTTTGCAGAGCAAGCCCTGCGTGAGAGCGAGCAGCGGTTTCGGAGGGTATTCGAAGAAGGGACCCTGGGAATGGCACTAGTCGGTGTCGATTTCCGAGTGGCAGGAGTAAACAATGCGTTTTGCCGGACTCTCGGGTACGCCAAGGAGGACATACTCGGCGGCAACTTCTCCACCATTACTCATCCCGACGACGCCGACGCCGACGAGCAACTCGCAGATGCTTTGCGGGGCGACGGCCACTGCCGTCAGCTCGAGAAGCGATATGTCAAGAGTGACGGGTCCGTGCTATGGGGCAATCAAAGCGCATCCGTCGTGCGCGATGAGAAAGGAACTCCCCTGTACGGTATCGTGATGGTGGAAGACATAACCGAGCGTAGGAAAGCGGAGGAGGCGGTTCGCAGAAGCCTGAACCTGCTGCACGCCGTGGTCGGTGGAACCACCGATGCTGTTTATGTGAAGGATCGTGGGGGTAAGTATCTGTTGCTCAACTCCGTGGCAGCAAAACAAGTGGGCCAACCGGCTTCTGAGATTGTCGGTAAGGGCGACGACGAGCTGTATGATCCTGAAGTTGCGCAGGAGATCATCGAATCGGACCGACGCATAATGGCCTCGGGCCAAACGCAGACGTTCGAGGAGACTTTGACCGTAGCAGGAATAGCGAAAACGTATCTTTCGACAAAGGGGGTCTATCGCGACGATGCTGGTAATGTCGCTGGCATGTTTGGAATAGCTCGTGACATCACGGACAGAACGCGAGCAGAGGAGGAGCTCCGACGTTCGGAGGCAAAGTACCGTGAACTGGTGGAGCACGCCACGTATGGGATATACCGGTCTACTGTAGAGGGTCATTTCCTCTCGGCGAACCCTGCCCTAGCACGAATGCTTGGCTATGACAGCGAGAAATCGCTTCTGGCCGCCGACAAAGATGCTGATCTGCATTGGGGAGCAGGAGAGCGGCAGAGGTTCCTCGAAATCTGTCGTCGCGATCAGCTGATAGACGGTCTGGAGGTGGAGTGGAGAAGGAACGATGGCGAGCGGATTCTGGTGCGGTTGAGCGGACATTCGGTCCGTACCGGGGACGGCGAGATAGAGGGGTTCGAGGTGATAGCCGAAGATATCACTGAGAGACGTATCCTCGAAGGTACCTTGCACCAGGCGCAAAAGATGCAGGCCTTGGGTGAGCTCACTGGGGGCATAGCGCACGATCTGAATAACATCCTCACCGTGGTCTCGACGAACCTGGAGCTGATCAGTGCCTCCCTGCCTGCCGATGAACAAGAGCTAGGTGACGATGTTCGGGAGACCACACGGGCCGTGCGACGCGGTTCCATGCTGATCAGGAAACTGCTCGGCTTTAGCCGTCGCAGTCACCTCGAACTCAAACCCATCAATGTGGTGCGTTTGGTGACAGACCTGTCGACAATGGTGAGGCGCGTAGTACCGGAGAATATACGCATCTATCTGGAGACGGATCCAAAGGCTGGGACGATTAGGGCCGACACCGGCGCTCTGGAACAGATGCTTCTCAATCTAGTAACCAACGCTCGTGATGCTATGGATGGAGGAGGCCACCTACGCATCTTGGTCCGCCGCCAAGAGTTGGACGAGGAGTACAACCTGGCACATCCGTGGACTGCTCCGGGAGAATACGTTTGCATCTCCGTTAGTGATACTGGAATAGGGATGGACCTGGAGACGCGCGAGCGGATCTTCGAACCGTACTTCACCACAAAGCCGCCGGAGTTGGGCACCGGATTGGGGCTATCGATGGTGTATGGGCTTGTGAAACAGCAGGGCGGGTCAATCGAAGTTTACACGGAGCCGGGCCAGGGTACGACCGTCAAACTGTACTTTCCGCTCGTACCGGAGACGGCGGTGCGCGAACGCGACACAGCACCACGCACCATGATCGGAGGCACCGAGACCATTCTGATAGTGGAGGATGAGGAGCCCATACGGCGTGCTGCAAGAAGGGTCCTCGAAAAGCATGGTTACACGGTGTTGTTGGCGTCTGATGGAGAGGAAGCGCTGAAGCTGTATCCCAAACACCAGGACGAGATCGACCTGGTCATATCGGATGTTGTTATGCCACGGTTGGGTGGGGTCAAGTTCTACGAGGCATTGAGAGAACAGGGGGGTGCACCCAAGATACTGTTCACGAGTGGTTATACGAAGAGCGACGTACAGAATTCCGGATCCCTTGATCCTGGAATGCCATTCCTGCATAAACCCTGGACCGTGGCTGACCTGTTGGAAAAGATTCGAGAGGTCCTTGACGACAAGTAGTGACGGCCTACCGTAGAGACGAGCCACCGCTGAGCCGTACGGCTTGAGGAAAACCAGCTTCCTGATGAGTTTTAGCTGTTTCAGGCGCCGTAGCCAAGTGGTAAGGCGGAGGTCTGCAAAACCTCTATTCGGCGGTTCGAATCCGCCCGGCGCCTCTGCAGCACGGGCCCGTAATTGCGGGCCCGTTTGCATTCGGCGCTGTTCATCACGACCGTTAGAGGTCCGTTCGCCGGCCTACTCCCGCCACCTCTTCCACCCATAGCACTCCGGCTCCAACCATCTGATCCACTGCATGGCAGGCTCCCCTATTGGCGCGCCCGGAGGCGCGGACTGAGTCGCAGGCTGGCTGAACTCGCTGGCTGGCCTTTCGAGAAACCGCGTTACGTCGCGTGCGATCAATGCGTAATGAGCCGCCCCTGGGTCAACCTGACCACTGGAGGTGATGAACTGGTCTCGCATCCACTCGAGCCTGGCCGACGCGATGGCCCGCACCTGTGGCATCGGCGCGCTGCCAGCGAGAGATATCAGGCGGTCTACGACTACGCGTTCGATGGCGCGGCTCACTTCCGCTTGGTATGGGTCTTGAGGGGTAATGCCGAAGGTTGCGTTGAAGAGCTGATCGATCACGGCGTTCAGGCCAGGGAGCGCAGGATCAAGCGCGTGTTGCTCCACCAAACGCGCCGAGCGTTGAGCGTCTAGTATGCTTGAAATAGTGTGATCAGCCGCAACAACCGCAGGCGTTATGGCATCAAACATCAAGCCCGTGTAACGCGGGAATAGCTCGCGGGTGCGAGCGTATCCGGGAGGCCGCGGGGGCATCCTGTCTAGGAGACCCGTTGGGAGAGCCAATGCTGATGGGTCGAGAGTGGCTAGTAGAGCATCCAAAGCGGCCTGCTGCTCGCCAGCAGGAACTGGACGCACCGGCTCTCGGTCGTCACCGCGCATCGCGTAGATGTAATCGACACCGCCGAGGACAGATGCTGCCGCCGTAATCTGATATCGGTGGTGCATGTACAGGGGTACTAAGACTTCCTCCATCGTTGCTAACGGCATGTTGCTCTTGATTGCGTTCTCACCGAACCGAGACAGGGCGACCTGTCGCACCTCCATCATGCGCTGCAGCTCTTCCGCGGCGTCGGTTCCGTTCGACCACTGGTCGACTCTGGGATGCGCCGATATGTCCTGGTTGGTCATGTAGATGATGTCGCTATCCCACGCTTCGTCGAGTATCGCTTCGAGCGCTTGGGCTTCATCTGTGCCTGCTGGAAAGTCCTGATAGCCGTACGTGATGGTGACCTTATCCCACTCGCCGATGTCGATGTCGTAGACCTGGGAATAGTCGAACGACCCATCATTGTTCAGCGTGATCAGAGGGTGCGGGTAATCCATGACGGAAATTCGTCCCGCGCGACTGTCATAATAGTTGTGGCCCAGCCCCAGTGTGTGTCCCACTTCATGAGCCCCCAACTGTCTTATTCTGGCCAGCGCCCATTGGGCGAGTTCGGGTGGTACTTCATCACCATTCTCATAAGGTGCAAGCAGACCCTCGGCGATCATGTAATCCTGGCGGATGCGCTGAGAGCCCAGCGTCACGACGCCTTTGATTATCTCGCCAGTACGGGGATCAGTGACCGATCCACCGTAGCTCCATCCACGGGTCGACCGGTGGGCCCAATTGATGACGTTGTAACGGGCGTCGAGCGGGCTGATGCTGTCCGGCCTGAGCTCGACTCGGAACGCATTGCGATATCCGGCCGCTTCAAACGCCTGATTCCACCACGACGCGCCTTCGAGCAACGCCGAGCGAATGGGCTCGGGCGTGCCGGGATCCAGATAATAGACGATGGGTTCGACGGGATCGCTCACAGCCGCTGAAGGATCGACTTTCTCCAAACGATGGCGCCGTATGAACCGTTTGGTCATGGATTCGCCGAGTGGCACCGAGTAGTCCTGGTACGTAAGAGCTCCGTACCCTGCTCGCGGGTCTGCCGCCCGAGGTTCGTAGTCGTCGTCGGGCAGTTCTACAAAGGACTGATGCACCCTGAGGCTCGCCGCCTCGCCG
>JARRLJ010000079.1:0-6606 GCA_037387025.1 Gemmatimonadales bacterium | reverse complement strand
CGGCTACGCCAGAACAGCGAAGTCCGTAAGACGCGGTTTGTCCAGGCTGATCACCGACTATCTTTCAACTAGGCAACATTTGGCTGGGGTAGTGTGGTTGCTGGACATTCGGCGCGAGCCGTCAGCCGAAGACCTCCAAGTGGCGAACCTTTTGACCGAACGTGGTGTTCCAGTGTTGGCAGCCGTGACCAAGGCGGATAAACTGGGCCGAGGCCGTCGGAATGAGCGCGTTGCATCGATCCTCTCTGCTGTCAACGTTCCACCAGACCAGTGCGTTGTCACCAGTGCTCACACACGGGAAGGCTCCCGTGAACTCTGTGAGTCAATCATCGCCCTGGTCGAGAAACCATAGCGATGATCAGCCGTGATGTAGGGAGTCGTGGCAGATGATGAAACGAGTCGATCTTCACAGCCTCGCAAGGGCGTGTCTCATCTCGGCGGTGGTGGCAGTGCCAGCGCACGGGCAGGATACGAGCGCAGCTCCACAACAAGCCGGCGACCTGCCACCGGTCGGCTACGGGACCTTGGGCCAGGAGGATATCAGAATCACGCTCCTAGGTCCGGATTTCTCAGTTGTCGCCATCCCACTCGACGAAGGAGTCATCCGGCTTCTGAGACCAGACACATACGAATCGATGCGAAAGCTGCGGCAATCAAGGGACGAAGAGGTAACCCAGGTCGCTCGGTCGTATGGAATCCGGGAGCCCACGATCTTCTTTGTCTCCTTCTTCGGACGGCAACCTCAAGTTCGATTCAATCCCGAGGCCCTGACCATAACGGGGCAGAATCGATCTTTCCGTCCCGTTTCCATCCTCGCCAACTCCCAGGCATTCAGCGATCGCCAAATACGGCAACGCGAGACGGCAACCGCCATCTACATATTCGAAGACGGGATACGGCTGACAGACCCATTTACAGTGGCCTACGATGGCCGTTCATCCAATCAATGGGAAGTGATACTGCGGCTGCTCGAACGCGAACGTGCAGCTGTAGATGCACGAGCAGCTTCGAAGAAGAAGCCTTGAATACCCAATTGACAGATTTGCCAGTAAGCAACCTAGGTTTGATCCAAGAGCGATGCCTATAGTCAGGTGTCGTCCTAACCGTAGCCGACAGTCGCGATCGAACGTACGGGATTTGAGCCCATGGTCCATCGTCCCTTGAGATCTATTTCGCTGCCTACTGCTCCTGCAGCCTTGTACAACGAGTGGCTCCAGCAGATTGAGGAAGCTCTGGCGAACCCGGATTGTGACCGCTACAAATTATGTCGCGATGTTCTGTTCGATCTGCATCTTCCCGACTTGGGGGACTACCAGGAACTACTCGAAGATCCAGACGTTCCGATAGCGTCAAAGGCTGCGCTACTCGCAATGGACCCGCACAACATTACCCTCGAACCAGAGTACTACAACGAGATCGACCAGGGCAGGTACCAGGAAGTCAAGCCGCTGCTATGGCTCTGGCAAAGCTTCGATCGTTCCCCCCTAGGAGGGAACGTTGACGTAGGAATCAAGCTGCGAAGGATTCTGGCGCGGCACATCTTTGCGAGTTGTGGCGAGAGCTTCAAGTGTTTTCAGTTCGTAGAATTCTCTTACGGCTATACGATGGAGGTCGGCGACCATGTCGTCGTGCACCGCCATGTACTGCTCGACGATCGTGGCGGCATTGTACTCGGAAACCGCGTGTCGATAGCCGACTACTCAAACGTGTATAGCCATTCACATTCGATTACAGACCAAGTCGACGTGACAAACAGCCGCACTGTTCTAGAAGACGGTGTGCGGTTGGCATATCACACAACAATACTCGCCGGCGTTCGTGTAGGGCAGGAAGCGATGGTTGGTGCAGGGGCTGTTGTAGCAAAGGATGTGAAACCGTGGTGTCTCTACCTGGGAATTCCGGCGAAGCTAATCCGCGTCAAGCCAACTGCACCTCCAGAGCATAGCAGGGACATCTGACCGTTTGCGTCCGGAGGATCGCGGCCACCTCTCACTCAACTGAACAAGGATACTAACTATCGCGCTGGGTTGTGCGCCGGTTGGTACGGCTCAGCACGGCCTGCAACCGTGCCGACAATGCGCGGGCCCTGAACGGCTTGGAGAGAAAGTCATCTGCACCCATCTCGAAGACGCGGACTTCATTGTCCTCGTCGCCCTGTGCGGTAAGCACAACGACTGGGATCGCCACTGTGGCGGGACGTGATCGGAGGTGCGAAAGGACGCCGTAGCCGTCCAGGCCGGGGAGGTTGAGGTCCAGTACGATAATGTCAGGAGCATGGCGGTCGATTTGGTCCAAGGCCTCCACCCCGTCGCGCGCTTCTGTCACCACGTAACCGTCACGTTCCAATAAGTCTCGCATAACCCGACGCAGCTGGTCCTCATCATCAACCAGCAGGACTTTGGCTTCCGCAACACGACCCGTCGACACGTCAACTGGTTCGAGCAGCTCGAAGCTACCGTCTATCCGGCTCCTATCTTCTGTGACGGGTTGGGCTCCTACTGCCGTGGATACGTCGTCAGCCACGCCCCTACCGGCCCCCGAGGTCGCAGTGACCCTGCCTGAATCACCCGACACAACCGGTTGCGCTTTATCGAAATCATCTTCTTGTGGCACGTCAACCACGCGCAGGAGTTCATCAATCGTAGACTCACCCCTGAGAACGTGTGCCAATCCGCTCTCCCACAAGGACTTCATCCCTGAAGCGCGCCCCGCGTCTGCAATCTTGTCGGCCGTTGCTCCTGCACCTACCCTGCGTTCCACTTCCGGCGTCATCCGTAGAATCTCAGCGATCGAAAACCGCCCACGGTACCCCGTCATTGCACACTCCGGACACCCAACAGACCGGTAGAGCGGCGAGCCTTCAGGAATCCACCTCTGCAGTTTGCGCGAAATCGGCTCTACCCAGACCTCTTTACATGTGGGGCAGAGACTGCGCATGAGGCGCTGCGCGACTACTCCACGCAAAGCCGAGGCTATCTTAAATGGTTCGAGCCCAATGTCGATCAACCGCGTAACTGCATTTGGTGCATCGTTGGTGTGAAGTGTGGAGAGGACCAAGTGACCTGTTAGCGATGCCTGCGTCGCAATCTGAGAGGTGTCGCGGTCACGAATCTCACCCACGAGGACTACATCCGGATCCTGTCTCAGAATCGACCGAAGAGCAGACGCGAAGTTGATCCCCGCCTTTTCATTCACCTGAACCTGCACTATGCCGGGGAGCCGGTATTCAACCGGGTCCTCCACAGTAACGATGTTTACCCCCTCACTCTGTATGTGCCGAATGGCTGAGTACAGGGTAGTCGTCTTGCCGGATCCCGTCGGCCCGGTAACCAGGATTATGCCGTCACGATTGTCCAGCAGTCCTCGCATCTCCTCTACCTCGGCTTCGTCAAACCCAAGCGAATCGAGAGAGAGGACGGTCTGGGATGTGTCCAGTACGCGAACGACCACTTTTTCGCCGAGCGACGCCGGAAGCGTGGACACACGCAGATCCACCGGGATCCCATTCACAGCGACACGCGCCCGGCCGTCTTGAGGTCGGAGACGGTCGGCAATGTCAAGGCCTGAAATGATCTTGATCCGGGAAATCACCGGTAGACCCGCCGCACGTGGGAACTTCATATGCTCCCTGAGAACCCCGTCGATGCGGTACCTGACCGCAATACCGCCCTCTTCCGGTTCTATGTGTATATCACTCGCACGAGCCAGGATGCCTTCTGAGAAGATCAGGTCTACCAACCGCACAACCGGCCGCTGCGAGGCCTCCTCTTCCGATATGGACAGTTCATCCGTCAGCTCCGGAGAGGCGTCCAGTTGAGTTATTTCGGCACCGCTGTCCCCGAAACCCTCTATTAGCTGTTCCAACACATTCTCGGGAACATATAGCGCGTCGATTCTCTCCTGGATCTTGGATGGGCTGGCCAGGACGACACGAACTTCTCTACCAGTTGCGAACGCCAGCGTCTTCTCGCAGTCAAGATCGAAGGGATTGCACGACGCAATCTCGAGAAATGAGTCAGTAATGCGTAGCGGGAGGATGTGGTACTGCCGTGCCACTTGTTCTGGAACGGTCTCGAGCGCGGCGCGGTCGACCTGAGACAGGTCGGCGAGCTTCAGGCGAAACCGACGTGACAGAGCGCTCAGGATCTCCTCGTCGGTCGCATCACCTGACGCAACCAGGGTCTCCCAGAGCGAGTCCCCGTCCTCTCCGGTTTCGCGGAGTTCTTTCAGCTTCTCCGCGCCGATGATCTCTTCAACCGTCGGCGTCAGCCACTCATCTATGAACTGGTTTACGACTCCCCCCAACGATACGTGCGTTAAGTGTCGGCAATCTAAAAAGATAGAGGGCCCACTACTGCTCCGCCACCATTACCTGCACACTGAGCGTGCCTCCTACAGGATACCCCAAAGCCCTCGATTTACATCAAATACGACCCCGAACTCCGAGTCCTCGAGACCGAGCCCAAAGTCGACGCGAAACAGATTGTGAAACCACTCGATCCCCAATCCGACCACTGCCCGGACACCGCCCGTCACTTCCCAAGGAACAGTCCCTGTCAGCTCCCAACCAGTCCATCCCAGTGCTACGTTCGGTGCCACGGTGACCCGGTTGCCTGTCGAACTGAACGCACCGAGAGGAATCGTAGGGAACGGTACCGGGATTCGTAATTCCACCAGGCCAAAGGCCGCACTGCGGCCACCCCACGCTCGGAACGGATCCGGAATCAGGGTGCCGCGACCGCCCATGACGAAACTCCTGTTGGCTGGCAACTCCTCACTGCCCACTCCACCCCAAAAGCGGGCTGCAAAGTCGGTCCTGCCAACAGGGAACTGCGCTCTGACCGACCCCAGGACCCGGAGGAAAGCGACTTGCTCCCCTAGACCCCCCTCTACCCTAATTCGTCCGCTCAGCCCGTTGCCCATTGCAAAACCTGCGCTACGCAGCTCATAGCTCAGGGTACCGACGCCCAACGTACCGGCGCCTAAAGCCGGGTTCTCTCTGTACTCCCCGGCTGCCGGCGTGGCCCTCACGACAAGATCCGACGAATGCTCCACACCAGCAGTGACCTCTAGCACACTCCTGGCTCCAGTCTCCACTTGTACCAGCGCCGCCCCTTTCGTCACGAAGTAGTAGTCGCCGAAGTCGTTTCCGACTTCCTCTGCCAGCAGAGAGTTGAGTAGCGGCGAGATCACCATTTCGTCACCCACGTCGCGGGTAACCGCCTCTCCCTGCAGTCCGATCGTAACTCGACCCAACCGCCGGCCGAGCTGGATGCGACCTTTCGCCTTCTGATCGCGAAAGCCATATCCGCCCCACAGATCCACCCTGAACGCGCCTCCCCCTGGACGGAATACCCAGCCTGCGCCCGCGGCAAGCCCTTCCACTCTATTGAAGTGAACGATCTCGGACACACTGGACACCCCGGGCTTCGATATCGCCAGGCCGGTCAACACCCGATCCTCTGCCAGCTGCCTCACCTCGGCCCGAACTTCCTCCAAATCGACGGTCAACGCTGGATCCGAGACCTGTCGGATGGCATTATCGATGGACCCTTCCCACTGGAAGGTGTCCCTCAAGGTAGCTGGCGCGGCGACTATTGTTGGTCCCCGGAAGGTCACTTCAGGAATCGAGACATTGAACTCGTAGCTGTCGATCTCCCAGCGACCGCGAATGATGCCGCGTGCCGGAAGGTCGAGCCATGACGTACGCCTTCGTATTTCGATTTCCTGCCTAATGGGTAACCAGTAGCGGCCATCCCACAGGCTGTTTTCGAGCAGAATGGTGATGTCTTCGAGCGTGTCGTCGACGTATGCACCGCGTGTGAAGTTGAACCGAAAGCGAACCAGCTCTCCTGTTTCCACATCGATATACAAAGTCCCCACCACCCGAGCCGCATCCATGTCCTTTGGCCTCGCGCGTACGAGATAGACACGAACAGTGCGTTGCGGCAGCTGCACAGTCTGCGAGTCGACCAAAGCATAGTCATAGAGTGTCACACCAGCGCGCGACAGTGGGTGTGGGACGTCATGAACCTCCTGGTCATGGCCCAATCCGATCCGATCGCCGAAATTGTCAGTGACGATCCCGAGGTGGTCTCGGTGATATCTAATGTCGGTGGGGAGATCTGCCCGATCACGCCAACCGATGATACGCTGCTTGCTGATGCCTGGAGCTTTCCAGTAAACTTCCAGTTCCAGTTGATCGGACTTTATCAGTCTCGGCGGTTCCGAGAGTTCACCTAGTTGACCGAGAAAGAACACGAACCCATGGGCACGAGCGCGGTAGTCCCTGAGCCCGCCGTCAGCGTGAGCGGTGGCTCGCCTCTCGACGGCACGTCTCACGATTGCCAGGGCTTCCTGGTTGTTCCAGTCCTGGGCAGATGCCGTGGCTGGAGCAAGCATGGCCAGCAGCACGATCGAATAGAGGGACCGACGAACGTTCATCGCCGCGCAATATCATGGCGTAGGATAGTTGCGGCAAGCGCCATGTTCATCTTCGCGATCAGTGGCTGTTCCGACCTAACTGTTCCCGGGGAACTTCTGTTGTCGACGGATGATCTCCTGATCCTTCCCTTCCAAGCCGGGACACCCCAGCCTGAAACAGCG
>JARRLJ010000078.1:0-6609 GCA_037387025.1 Gemmatimonadales bacterium | reverse complement strand
TGATGTACATGCCAGACGCGATCAAGGCTGCAATCGACTTGATGGAAGCTGATGCGTCCCAGCTCGAACACCGAAACGCGTTCAACGTAACTGCCACAAACTTCACACCGGACATGCTGGCTGCGGAAATTCGCAAGCATCTGCCGGACTTCGTGATGGAATACGAAGTAGATCCGGTTCGCCAGGCCATTGCTGATTCGTGGCCCAGCTCGATCGACGACTCAGCAGCCCGTCGCGAGTGGAACTGGAACCCGAGCTATGACCTAACGGGTATGACATGCGACATGCTCGCCAACCTACGCAAGAAGTTGAAACGATAGGAGAAGGTAACGAATACGTGTTAGGATAGACCGAGGTCGAGTTGCTCATCTCCAGTAGGTGGTACTGGTTCCGAGGCCGATGCACCTGCACACCATCCCACTCTCCGGAAACCGCAGAACTCACACTCCGCTGGATAGGCCGTAAGAGCCGAAGCACCTCCTGCTAAATCATCCAGAGCGTGCTCCAATCTCCTATCTGTAGCTTTCCGAATCTCTGAGTCGATTCGCTCGCTCGTCTGCACGCCAGCCTGAGAGAACTGGAACGCAAAGCGGTCGACCGCTCTACCAGAGATTCCTTCGGCTGACTTGATGTAAACATCACGCTGTGGCGTAAAGCGCGCCGCGTGAATCTCGGCCGTCGCTGCGCTAACGTTGCTCGTCTTGACGTCGAGAATCATCAATCCCCGCTCATCAGCTGCGACCAGATCCATACTCCCATGGAAGACCCGATCGGACGCGGATATGTGAACGAAACCAAGCTCTCGCTTCGCACTCACAAGGTCAGCAATCTCCCTGTACTTGGGGTCGTCAACAACGTTCTTGATTTCCTCCCTCAGCTGCTTCCGGTAGCGCACTCCAGCTGACACATTGGGCGGTGGTGCATGCTGGTCCCAACGACCGATTGCGTCTTCAAGCAGGGAGTCCAACTCGTCTTCCTCGTTCAGCCATTGCAGGACTTCATGTACGATGGTACCCCGTGTCACGGCATCTATGAATCCGCCGCCCTCGCGAGAGACTGTGGGTTCCCTGACCCCTAGCGTGTACTTGAACCAGTGCCTCCGTTGACACCTGCTGTAGGTAAGTATCTCGGTCGCCGATCGTTTCAGCCCTCCGGCTGGAACTCTTATGGCGTCTAGTGGCGCGCTCAAGACCTCCAAAGGCTCGATCCCCCGTCCATCATCCGCCGCTCCCTCACCGGGGAAAACTCCATCGGTTCTGGCAAGTCTCACAGCTCCCTGGAACTTCGCACCTGCCGACGCGGCATAGTGGAAGACGCCTCCGTCTCGAAGCTCTACGTCTCGCAGTGTCGACCAAATGTGGTCAGCCACCGTGTTGCGAGACTGGGTTGATGCACTACCCACCGGAAGTCCACACACGAACAGTCGCTGTGCCGCCCGTGTGGCTGCTACATACCATATTCGCTTTCGCTCCGCATACACTTCTCGTTCAATCTCGTCTTTCAGTTGACGCCAATGCGCCGACTGCTCCTCGGGTTTCAGCTCGGGATCCTTGAGTGCCACCCGGTTGCGCCCCAAAAGCAGGTCCCGGCCCTCCCCGCCCCGCAACCACTGCACCATGTCACACCAGAAGACAACATTCCATTCCAGTCCTTTTGCACTGTGAACTGTTGTGATCGTGACAGCGTCACTCCTCGGCACCAGCGGCACTTCACCTTCCTCGCGGCCCCGTGCTTTCGCATCCTCTAGCACCCTGAGAAACTCACCAATGCTCAGGTACGACGACGCACGCGCTTGCCGCAGCAGCTTGTCCACGTTGGCTATCGCCTGAAGTCTCTCCTCGCCCAGCAACCTCAAGTGCGCCAGATAACCAGTTGTATCGAGCAGGCTCTCGAGCAGCTCATCTGTCGGTACGCGGTCCCGCAATGCTACGTGCCTCCGCAATACCTCCATGCCCCAGCGCAACAGCTCGCTTTCCACCACATCAGCCTGATCGATAAGGTCCCAATAAGGAGGGCTCCCTTGCCTGGCCAGTTGAAGCAGCGTTTCGTCCTTCACTCCAACGAAAGGACTCCTCAGATAACCAAATAGAGCACGGTCATCCCACGGATCTCTGGCAACCTCGAGCGCCAGGATCATGTCCATGATTTCCCGCCGATCCAGAAACCCGAGCGTTCTGAGAGGAAATGCCCGACCTCCGATCGCTTCCAGCTCGTTCTTGTAGAGATCAACGTGCCGCCAATTGGGCACCAAAACTGCCATATCGCTCCACCCAGCCTCGCCATTATCGACCAGTTCGGAAGCTCTTCGAGCAATAGCCGTCGCTTCCAGTTTTCGGACATCATCCGCTCTATAGTCTCTGCCATCCGGCCGCGTCGGCACCACGAGCAACTCCACGGGGGGGCCCCTACGTTGCTTCGCAGTAGCGGTTTCGAGACTCTGGAATCGAACCTCGCAATCCTCGTGCTCCACACCGTTTGCGGGTTCTTCGAACAACGTCCCGATCGTTGCATCTACGAAACCGAGAATACCGGCTGTACTTCGAAAGTTGCGCTTCAACTCGATCGCCTCTCCGTACCCCTCGTCCACAAAATCGCGCTCAACCTGCATCCACACTTTCACATCAGCACGCCGGAACCGGTAGATGCTCTGCTTGGGATCCCCAACGAGCATCAATCGTGTCGTGTCTGCACCATCCTCTGTCGGGGCACCAAGGAGATAGGCTATTTGCTTTTGCACGGGATCGACGTCCTGAAACTCGTCTATGATCAGAGTCCTGAGTCGCCTGCGAAGCAGGTGCAGCGCCCGGTCGTCTCTCATCAAGAGATCACGTGTCCTGAGGATGATCCGGTCAAAGTCTACTGCGCCGAGGGCCTCCAACCGTTCGTCCACGATTGCGTTGGCGCCACTTGCCAGCGCCACCAAAGCGCGCTCGTTGGCAGAAAGCCTAGGAGCCTCATCCTGGTAGATCCGTAGCCGATCTCCGTCTTCGAGTATTGATCCGACCATGCGCTCAACATCGCGGGCTGACCAGGAGTACAACAACTGTTGGACTTCCATCGTAGCTGGCTGGTCGAGTGACTTGAGCAGTGCATCGTGAACAGCATCCGACTCAATTGCGTTCGCGGTAGTCTCGTCCAGCACCGTTTCGTGCGGGTTTCGCCCCCAGTGAAGCGCGAATTCTCGCAAGATGGTGCTGCAGAAACTATGGATCGTTCCGATGCGCGCCGTATCCACGAGATACGCGTCCTCTTGGCGCCCCGACTCCCGCAAAGCAGTCCGCAACTTGTCTTTTAGATCAGCGGCCGCATGGTTGGTGAACGTTATCGCTGCGAGATCGTGCAGCCGAGACGGCGTCTCGATGCGCACTCCGTTGAGCTCGACGCCCAGCAGATACAAGATCCTCCCCACTACTGTCCACGTCTTGCCAGTTCCTGCACCGGCCGTCACGAGAACATGGCGATCAACCGCAGACACTGCCTCCCACTGCTCACGCGTGAAGCCAATCACCGATCCCACCATGTGCGTTTGGTCTGCGGTCCGCCGGCCGTGCGGCAAATCTCCCAGCCGTGGCAATAAGGTGGGCACTTGCACGAAGGAGCGGGCCTGGCCGGAAACTCTCCTGCTCTGATCCGGCCGACATGATCGCTCACGGCATCAAGGGCTGCATCAAGGCGTGTTCCGTGCTCTTTGCTCGCGTACCGTACTTGCGTCTTCTTGTCAATCTGCTGCAGTTCGAGCGAGTGGACACGTTCACGCTGCATCAGAGCACGGTACTCAATGCTGGAAACACGTCTTCCAGGCAGCAACTGCTCCAAAGCATGTGCATACAGCGGCACCTGTAACACAACCCCCTCATCCCATGCCTCCTTGTCGCCTCCCCCCGGGACGCTCGCCTTACTCGATTTGTAGTCGATAGCGGCTACGTATGATTCGGGTGACTCTACCCTTTCGTCGATCCCAATCTCTACTCGGTCAATGGATCCTCGATACTTGACCGCGATTCCGCGTCGCTCGACCACGAGGTCATTGAACTTCACTTCGTGCTCGAGCACCGCTGTACGCAGAATTCGGGGCGCGATCTTCTTCCTACTGTCGTACATGTCCTCATGGAACTGTATCTCCCATTCGAGATATCCCCTGAGGACTCGCGCTAATTCCTCTCTCTTCGCCGAACGCAGAGTCGGCACACCAATCCAGGTTGTGTGAGTGAACTCGTCCAGTGTCTTATCAAGTGCATCAATCAACAGAGATTCTGCCCACTCAAAATCGTCCTGTCTGAGGAATACTGGCCCACCAACTCTGTCCTGCGCCGCTTCGAAGAAACGCTTCAGAGCATAGTGGTAGATGCTTCCCTGTACGGTTGCTTCCATCTCCTCAGTTGGATCTTCATACTTCTCCAGGCAAAGTACGCGACTGGAAAAGTATGCCCAAGGACATTTTGCATAGGCTTCCAGTTGCGTCGGGCTCCATTCTCGGTTGTCACCAAATGCTCCTTCGAGCCAGCCAAGCAACTCACTGTCCTCGATGATACCGTTGTACGGCGAAGGCTCTCCAGTTACCCGCAATCGCTCTATGAAAGCCGCACGGGTCGCATGCCGCAGCGACGCTGTATCTATGCACAGGGGCATGTCCGGCGTGAGCACTTCAGACGGAGGTATGGACGTCAAGGACTCACGAGCCACGTCCGCCAACGCGTCAGCGAACGACGATCTGATCGTCTCCTGCCCCATGCTGTTGATCCGGGAATAGCTCAACGCAATGCGCTCTGCGCCCCCAACCAATATCTGGAACAGATTACGCTCACGACGGTCCCAATCCATCTCGAGATCGACGTGGATGCCGTACGCTCGCAGGTGCACTCGGTCAGCGTCGTCGATGACGGGCCGGGCTGGGGCCGGCAATGGGAACTTCCCGGCTTCCATCCCAACCAGAAACAAGTGGTCGAATCCACGATACGCCACGGCCAGGGCCTCCATCACCTGCACCCCGACGAGAGTTTCGGTCCAAATGGCCAGATCTGCGGCCAGTACTTCCTGCAGGCGTCTCAGGAATTCGGCAACATCAATCCGCTCGTCACCACCACCCCACCGCTCCACGGCATTCGACCACTCTTTGATGATTTGCTGCAGTCCTCCCCAGGCCGTCAGGTCACGCTTGGCTACATCGAAACGCTGATGTGGTACGTCATATATCCGTTTCTCGATGTACCATCGGTCTGTTTCGACGAACTGCACGAGCCAAGAGATCCACTCCGCCAGTGTACGAATCTGGTTCAGTTGCTCGGCGTACGATGAGAACTTGTCGAACGCCCGACGAACAGCCGCAACTCGTCGTGCTGGTGGTGGCGGTCGGTTCCTCCAATGCGATTCCTTGTCTTGCTCGTAGGCGTGTGCTTCACGCTCCAGCTCGACGAGTGCTTCGCGCCACCGGTCGAGTCCCGCCAAGACCTGCCTGGAACTGACAAAGCTGAGCACCCGGCCGTCGAGGTCTGTTGACAGATATGGCTGGCCCGCCAGTTCGATGACTGAACGCCGCGACCAACCGTCTGCGGCAGCCGCGAACAGGGACATCACCGCCTTGACAACTGGGATCTCGCGGTACGAGAACCGCCGTCTGGCCGTTACCGGGACGCCGAACCTCCTGAGAGCCCTCACGACCAGATCCAGATAGGGCCGTGCCTCTCGGGCTACGACCGCGATCCGTTCCGGCGCCTCGCCCGAATCTATCAGGTGTCGCACACGCCGAGCGACCTCCCCCAGCTCGCGCTCCACAGTTGGCGCTTCAATTACGGCAAATTTCCCTTCGTTCCTTTCTCCGGCTCCGAACAGGCGAGCAGCTATGATGTCGTTATCCGGCAGAGCGATCCATTCGGGATCGATCTCGGTTGGGAAATCGATTGGCTGTGATGTATAGACGATGACACGATCCAGAGCGGGCGACTCTTCTAACGCTTGGAGCAAAGCCCGCCAACCACCCCTCAAGTCGGCCAACCCAAATATGCGAACCTCACGCCGTCCACCAAGCAACCGCTCCACCTCACCCGGATCATCACGTATCGCGATCGAGCAGTCATAATATGCCGCCCTCGAGTCACGGAAACCTCCCCCCTCCAATTCGGCACAATAGAGACCATAGACAGCCGCCAGTTCCTCGTTCCGCTGACGGGCGAACTCGTCACCTTCGCGGGCCACGGCAATCGCCCCCCGGTACTGCTCGGGAGTAATGCCTTCACTCGCCAGCTCTCCAAAGAGATGCTCGATTGCATCCAGGAAGTAGTCTAGTCTTCGGACCCTCCCCAAGATCTTCCCTCCCGCGCGCCGAACCACATTTGCTAGGAGTGACGCGCGCTCAAAGTCACCGAGCGGCTCCCTCCGAGTTGCACCAAGCCACGACGGCAGCTCGTGGAAGACGCAAAGGGGCGGATCGAACCAACCGGCGACTCCTTTCCCCGCCGCCAGCCTTATGAGGTCGTCTCGCAGAGCCCCCTGCCTCAACGCCAGCAGGTAGCCGGGTGTTGGAAACGGGTCATCCCCCTCTGCCCTGCGGTTAACCAGAAAGCCCTCTGCTGCTGCTTCGAGCAGACGTGACGGGTCAGTGCAAGTGACGAC
>JARRLJ010000077.1:0-10617 GCA_037387025.1 Gemmatimonadales bacterium | reverse complement strand
GGTACTTGTTGAAGCCTGCCTCGTTTACACCCATCCACAAATCGGCAGAGGTGCGGCGGGTTCGGTTTCTTCCCCAGATCACGTCCTCGATGCTAGTGCCGCCGGTTTTGGGGATGTGAACGAAGATGCAATGGTGCGTGTGGGATATCATCTCAAGGCCTGGGTCACGACCGGTTCGTACCGTACCGATTCGAGGGTGCTGGTGGCCACACTCTCGTGCCATCGCATCCAGGTTTCCCTGACCCAACCAAAATCGAAGGCCGGACGTGCAGACGAAGCGCCTTCATCTAGCACTTCGAGGAGTTTCTGCGTCAGTTCCTCATCGTTGAAGAGCACTTGTGCGCGGTCGTCAGGATGAATGAGCTCTCGCACGCCGCCGACGTCGGAGCAAATCATGCGGACCCCTGCGCCCAGGCACTCGAGCACGGTGTAAGGAGAGTTGTCGCGTGAGGAAGCCATGACAGCCAGTCGCCCGGGTTTCCTTAGGTAGTCGAGCGCTTCCTCGTGATTACGATCCGCGAGTACGGAGACCTGGAAAGGCCAGTATGCAGCGCGTCCATGCAGGAAATCGCTGCTCCATTCTCCTTTGTCCCGAAGCCACAGATCGCGCCCGAGAAACGTCACGCGAAGGCCTGAATGCGAGGAGCGAGAAAGATGATCGAGCGTGTCGCAGAAGCGGTACAGGCCCTTACGTGGTTCAAGCCGACCGAAAAAGACGATCTCAGACGTTGGCACCTTCGACCCATTGGGGCACGTCTCTGAAATTGCTTCCGACCACAGGATGTTCGGGTGTGCATAGGTTCGTTTTGGCAGGCTCCAGCCCTCGCGCTCGAACCACCTCAGCATATACTGGCTGGGACTGATAACGACGTCGGCAAGACAAACGCTCTCCCGTTCCATCATGTAGGTTTCGAAGTGGCCAATATCGCTTGGGGGAAAGCCGTTGCCCTGCATGGCCCAATGCTCCGGCCCATGGGCCCCCACGCACATGAGTGCCGAACGAAAGGCAAAGCCCCGTCGTTTCGCGAGGAGCGAGTAGTAACCCAGACCCATCCAATCGTGAAAGTGAATGATGTCGAAATGGCGGCGTCTCAGCCACCGGTAGCAGTTCATGGACGCCTCCCTACGCCCGCTGAATGGAGAGCCACGGTAGAGCCTACGGGGCAGGTGAACGAACGACCCCCCAATCCTGCGCAAGCTGCGTTCCCAATCCACCGAAGAAAGGCGATCGAGCTCGTCCCGTGCCAGAAGCACATGAACGACGTGGCCACGTGCAGCCAGCGCTTCAGCAAGCGAGAAGAACGCCGTACCCACTCCGCCGCAGGATGTGGGACCCGCAAATTGCATGCAAACCCTGCACACGCGGAGCCGTCGTCGCTTGCGCGTTTCGCATTCGAGACTCAAGTTGGGAAACTCTGACATTCGTAGTCGGGGTTTCTGGTCGGCTCTTAGGTGCGACGGCTGTCGCGTTTTGGACATTTTAAGCCATTTGAAAGGCGAGCACACGATCACCGGGCAAATGCATTGCAAGGCCGGCGCGCGCCGAGTCCCAATGGGGTGCCGTACTACGAGAAGATACCTGAGGACTTCTTCGTGGTCGCCGTCAGCAGACAATGTAGCCTGGCTGATATTAGCCGATCTCCCATCTGTGAGACCTCTTCGAAGCAAGATCTAACTGAATGGTGTCCCGATCTACCTCCATGCGGACCCATACGTAGCGCTCTTGCGTTTGGCTTGGCTAGCTCCTACGATGGTGATTCCTGTACTCGAATATTTGTTTCTTTGTTATGTCTGAAGAGCGATCAAAGCAAGCACAAGGCGGATGTCATTGCGGCTCCGTTCGTTACACGACCGAAGGCTCACCGATATACGTGCCGATTTGTCACTGTGAAAGTTGCCGCAGGACCACTGGTGCTCCGATGGTGATGTATGTGATGTTTCCGGAGTCACGGATCGCCTTTACCAAAGGTGAGAGGAAAATCTATCAATCCTCGCCCGGCGTTCGGCGCAGCTTCTGTGGGGATTGCGGGACTCCCTTGGCGTGGGAAGGAATCTGGGGCGACAAGGGTGTGGTGGAGGTACATGTGAGTACGTTAGACGATCCCGAGATGTTCCTTCCGGATCGCCACGTCTTCTACAGCGAGAGATTGAGTTGGCTTGAGATTGCTGACGAGCTACCTCGCTATAACGGTTCCAGCTTCAACACACAACCCGACACCTTCGGGTGATCACTGGAACTTCTTGGAGGTTGTTTCGTCGAAGTAAAGCAGTTATAAGCCCTGGCCAGCGAAACCGGGTGTGGTGCCCGCTCCGTGCTTGAGAGGCAAAAGAATGGGATGCCAGCGACATGCGCTCGCAGCTTTCATCCGCTATCGGAACAGCCATCCTTGAATACGTTCCGTTGCACGAGAAAATGACCGTCATGGATTTTGGCGCCGGCACCGGTCTCCTTACATCACATGTCGCACCGCGGGTAAAACCCATCGCTGCCGTCGATATCTCGGCGGCTATGTTAGACAAGCTCGTAGCGAAACCCGAGTTTCAAGGCAAGGTCACGGCTGTCTGCCAGGACATTATTGAGCTGCCGCTCGAGTCACAATACGACCTGATTATCAGTGCCATGGCCATGCACCACGTGAAAGACACGGCCAAGCTTTTGACTACCTTTGCCAGACACCTGAAGCCAGGTGGCCGAATCGCGCTCGCCGATCTCGATCAGGAAGACGGCACCTTCCACGAACCCGGCACCGAGGGGGTCTACCACCACGGGTTTGCGCGGGATGATCTAAAGCACCTTATCAAGGAAAGCGGGTTTTCCGATGTTCACTTTCACACTGCCCACAGTGTCGAACGGCGCGGCAAAGACTTCTCCATATTTTTGGTTGTTGCCACCAAGACGTAGGAGTGCAGTGCTTTAGACTCGCCTCCAACGTCACGGACCGGCGTAAGCCGCGACCCGCGACAGGAGGAGAAGTCATATCCTGAGGTTTGTGCTCTATGGCGCCACGGTATCAGGAGGCAGAGCGTACTGGCACTATACGGTCAGCGGTAGGTCCCCGGTCGCCCGCGGCCGCCCCGATAGTAATCGCGCGGCGCCTCTTGCCATCCTGCAGCGCGTGGATCCTCGTGAGGCGGCCAACTCGAGTAGGAATCACCCGTCGGCGGAGGGGCGGATGCCTGCCTCGGAGAGCATACGCAGTCGGCCAAGGTGCGGACACAGCCCAGCCAGCCGCCGCACCATAGTCGGAGCAGGTCTGCGTAGCAGTTGACCAGGCTTGCGGCGGCGGTTCTGCTGTCCTCGAGAGCGTCCCGGCACGAAGTCGGGATTTGGGGATACTGTGGTGCGGCTGTCCTGCCACCACAACGCTCGAACAGGTTGCGCATGTCCTTTAGCACGAAATCGGCACTGTACGTCCATGTTAGCACCGACTCGATGGAGCCGTCGCGGGCCGTTTCCAGACCTAGACGAGCTCGAATCGGGGAGCAGACGTAGTCGTGTATCTCGATTCGAGAAGGCGGATGCACACCACCGTTTCGGTACTCTTCCAGTACGAGCTTAAAATCCACCAAGCCCTGATAACATGCCATTCTGAAGTTGGCAGCGTCTCGGAACTGTTTGAGCGTTATCGCCGGCAGCGCAAAACCGGCGAGTCGTCGAAGGACACTCATTCTCGCGGTGCTGACGGGGAAAAGGCCGGATTTACCGTAGAGCTGCTCCAATGGGCCGAACGGCCAATGAAGTCTGGCCTCGCCGGTGTCGTCTATGACCTGAAATGCGGCCATCATCGGATCCTGGATTTCCAGAAGCAGCCGTTGCTCCTGCTTGGAATTGCGCCCGGCCTGCTCCAGCGCGCTGGCCCGGACTTGTATAGGCCGTCCCTGGTCGATCACGATCTCGCCGAACACCTTTGGATAGCCGAGCACTTCGCGGCCGGCGATCAGTGACCAGTCGTTGTCCACTACTAAATAAGGCACGAAGGAGGAGATTCTTCCAACTGAATCGACCACGATAATCTCGAACACTACCTCCTTCTGGGAACCGTAGCCCGCGTTAGCATATCCATCCGCCACCGATCGCATCTCTCGGTACTCCAGCACCTTCAGATTGACCAGGCCAGTCAGAGGCTGCCAACTCACGTTGTACCCCGCCTCGCGGGCGACATCATTCAGGAAGTATTCGCAAACGTCTTCCAACTTACCGTAGTCTGCTGCGAGGGGGTAAGCTCTGATGTCAACGCCCACAAACGAGTAGGGAGCTGGCGTTTGCGGATCCCCCAGCGGGGGGTTCTGATTGACGAATTCAGGGAAATTTGTCATTTCAAGCTCTCGACTGGCCAAGATGCCCAGTTTACTCCTGAGGCGGCGACCCGTAAAACCTGCGCCCCAAGCTTGCGCCGCCGGGACCGACCCCCTTACAGTAAGTCACGCAGTAGGTGCCTGCCTGTTATGAACGACATGAAAGCGTGGCTGGAGTCCATCGGCCTGGCCCAATACGCCGACGTATTCCATCACAACGATATTACTCCCGACGTTCTGGACGAACTCAATGAACGAGATCTTGCAGAGCTCGGGGTGTCGCTTGGCCATCGCAAACGCCTGCTGAAGGCCATTGCCGCCCGGCGTGGAACCGGCAGCCAAGCAAATCTCGAGCTGGCACCTGATTACGCGACACCGACTGGCGAGCGGCGCCAGCTCACCATCATGTTCTGCGATCTGGTTGGCTCCACCCAGCTCTCGGTTCTCTACGATCCGGAGGACTACCGGGAGATCATCAAACGCTACCTGGACTGCTGTGAAGACGTGATCCGTCGTTTCCGTGGCTATGTGGCGAGATACATGGGCGATGGAATCCTTGTCTTCTTTGGCTACCCCCAGGCCGACGAGCACGACCCTGAGCGCGCGGTGCGCTCCGGGCTGGAGATCATCGACGCTGTGGCTCGCCTGGATGTGGGCCCGAAGCTCCAAGTACGCGTCGGCATTTCCACGGGGGATGTCGTGGTAGGGGACTTGGTCGGCGAGGGCGCGGCGCAGGAGATCTCCGCGGCGGGCAGGACTCCCAATCTCGCGGCCCGGCTACAGGCGCTGGCTGAGCCCGGTAGTGTGGTTATATCGGAATCGACTCGAAAGCTCGCCGGCGGGTTGTTCGAGTATGCCGATCTCGGGTCGCGCGAATTGAAGGGATTCGACCATCCTGTGACGGTGTACCGGGTGATCGCCGAACGATCCGTGGATAGCCGCTTCGAAGCAATTCGCGGCAACAGAACGTCTACCCGACTGCTGGGCCGGGAGCACGAAGCCGAGAGTCTGTGGCGGTGCTGGCGGCTTGCCAGTGAGGGACACGGACAGACCGTGCTCATCAGCGGCGAGGCGGGCGTGGGTAAATCCCGCCTCACCCAGGCGCTGCGTGATCGTCTTTCCCGTGAGCAGTACCAGCTACTGCGTTACTACGGCGTGCCGTACTACCGGGATACGCCGTTGTATCCGGTCGTAAAGTCGCTGGAGCGAGGCGCGGGATTCGGCCGGGATGACACCTCCGATCAGAAGCTCGAGAAACTTTCCGTGCTGCTGGGTCGGTCAAGTGCCGATCGGGCCGACGATCTGCAACTCATAGCCGCGTTCATGGGTATCCCGTTTGGTGAACGCCATCCACCTCTGAATCTGAGCCCGGAACGCCAGATGGATCGGACCCTCGAGGCACTGGAGGGGCAACTGCTCGATCTCTTGGACGACCAACCCGTATTGATGGTCTTCGAGGACCTGCAATGGGTTGATTCCACGAGCCTTGAGCTGTTGCAGCGCGTTGCCGCCGGCTTGCAAGACCTGCCGCTGATGTTGGTGATGACCCACCGGCCGGAGTTTCAACCGCAATTCGACCCGCGGCCGAACCTGACGCGGCTCGTCCTCGACGGCCTCGACCGCGAACAGAGCGAGGCGCTGGTGCTGGATACGGCGGGTGGCAAGCCGCTGCCCCGGGAAGTCGTGGATCACATCGTTTCGAAAACCGACGGCGTGCCGTTGTTCGTCGAGGAGTTGACCAAGAGTGTGTTGGAATCCAGTCTGCTCGAGGAAAAACCGGACCACTACGCGCTGTCGGGCCCCCTGCCGGCCCGCGCACTGCCGGATACGCTTCAGGATTCTCTCATGGCACGCCTCGACCGGCTTGGCGCCACCAAGCAATTGGTACAGCAAGGCTCGGTCATCGGCCGGCAATTCTCCTACGCGCTGCTGCGGGCCGTGTCCCGGCTCGAGGACGATGCTCTGAATCGGGGGCTGGAGCAGATGCTGAAAGCTGAACTTGTCTCTTCCCGTGGATCCTCGCCCGATACCGTCTACACCTTCAAGCACGCACTGGTTCAGGACGCCGCTTACTCGAGCTTGTTACGCGGACAGCGCAGAGCGCTGCACGCACGCATCGCCGATTCCCTGGTGGAGGGGTTTCCGGGCACCGTCGCCTCCGAGCCGGAACTCTTGGCGCGGCACTACACGGAGGCCGGTCGCTCCGCCGATGCCATCCCGTACTGGCAAGCCGCGGGCAAGCACGCCGGGGATCGAGCGGCATACAAGGAGGCCATCGAGCACCTGAATGCCGGTCTCGGCCTGCTCGACGACGTGCCGCAGGAAGTACGCAGCGGCCTCGAGCTGGGCCTCAGGGTGTTACTGGGCCACAATCTCACTTGTACGCTGGGTTACGCGGTACCCGCAGTTGCCGACACTTTCAATCGCGCCTACGAGTTGTGCCAGAGCCTGGGCGATGCGCCGGAGCTGTTTCCGGTGTTGCAGGGACTGTACCGGTACTATCTGGTGCGCGCGCAGCTGGATACTGCACAAGATATCGCGCGCCAGTGCGTGGCGTTCGGCGAACAGACGCAGGATACAGTGCACTTGGTGTCCGGCTACGAGTTCCTCGGATACGTTTTTTATTACAAGGGTGAATTTTGGGCTGCCGCGCGCGAGTTGACGCGTTCGCTCGACTTGTACGAAGCGCATCGCGGCGAGGGCCTGAGCTACCTCTCGCCCGAGGATCCGGGCGTATCCGCTTACTCCATTTTTGGAATCGTGAATGTGCTGCTGGGCAACATTACGGAGGCGCGCCGCTGCGTGCAAAGTGCGATTGATCTCGCCCGGGAGCTGGAGAATCCGTTCGGATCGGCCTACGCACACGGCTACGCGGCTCATCTATGCGATTTCCTGGAGGAGTGGGACGAGATGGCCCGTCACGCATCGGAAGTCATCGATATCTCCAGGAAGTACGGTTTCGACCTGTGGCTAAAGGTCGGCGAAGCCAATCTCGCCATTGCACAAGGCACTTTCAATGAACCCCACAAGGGCATTCCGGCATTGGAGGCGAACAGGGAGCAATGGCGAAGCGCCGGTATAGAAATCAATAGTCCACCGACTGTGCTGCGTCTTGCTGTTTGTCATCTCATGGGCGGCGACAGCGACTCGGCGATGTCCGTGGTGGAGGAGGAGCTGGAACACGTCGAGCAACTTGGCCTCCGTTTCCTCAGCGCATCGCTGCACCAGGTCCGCGGGTTGATCAATCAGAGCTGCGGCGAGCTCGTGACGGCGGAGCAGGACCTGAAAAGATCACTGCGGATAGCCGACGATCAAGGTAGCCTCCTCTTGGGAATACGGTCGGCGCTGAGTCTCTACGATTTGCTCGTTACGCAGAACAGGGCAGGGGACGCCAAGCAGGTTCTCTCGCGGCTCTTGAGCCTGTTCCCGGAGGGTACTGAAATCAAAGAGGTTCGGCGCGCACGCGAGTTGGTTGCCACGGCGTGACAAGCGGCGCCGGCATTACCGGCTCACGACCTTCGGATCCGAGATCTGCATGCGCTGCAGGATCGCACCCGCGCCCGCGAGATACACGCTTCCGTCTTTCCCGACCTCGAGCGCGTAGTAGCGCCTCGATGCAATCCCGTCCTGCAGCGCACGCCAGGCCCCGTGCGTGTCCGCCCTGTAGTAAACACGGTGCTCACCGAGGATGAGATCGATGCCGTTTGCGTCTGTCCCAATGTCAATGAGCGTTTCTGCGGTGTCGAACGGCTGCACCTCCCAGCTCTCACCGGCATTGCGCGAGCGTACCACCAGGCCTTCCTGCCCCACGCCCCAGTAGTCTCCACTGTGGGACCTGTGCAGCGCGAACAGGGACCGGGTGCCCGTGCGCTGCACGGACCAGCGGGTACCCCCCTCCTGGCCGCGCAGCACCAAGCCGAACTCCCCCACTGCAAGAACCTCGCCGCCGGGCGTGATCGAGACATCATACAGGTGCGGTTCCTGCACCAGTGCAGCCAGCCGCTGCCATTCCAGCACGGGCCGCTCCCAGGTCAGTCCTCCGTCCCGGGAAACGAGTAGGGCGCCAAACTCGCCGACGGCGGCGCCGAAGCCTGACCGCCCGAAGGCTACGGCAAACAACCGAGGTCCAGCCTCCAGTGTCGCGCTGGTCCAATTGTCCTGGCCATCGGCCGCTCTCATTATCACGCCCTGCTGTCCCACCACCACGGTGCTCTGTTCTTCGACTGCGTCGGCGCCGAGCAGCGCCAGTTCGGTGGGCGCTTTGCGGGTGCGCCAGGTGACACCCCCATCCGCCGACTCCAGTATCAAGCCGTGCTCGCCGACCGCCAGGATCCGGCTTCCGGCGGACCGAATGTCGTAAAGCGCATCGTGGAGAGTACCCGCGTGGATTGTTTCGAAGGAGAACGCCAAGTTCCGATCGCCGAGAGCGCCGCGCAGAGGCGCCTGCATGACCATCAGCAGCAGCAATCCAGAACTCCTCGTAAACATTCGGATCATTAAACGTGGTGTGATAGCCCCGATTGTTCCGTTCGACCTGCACAGCGGCGCTGAGGCGGTCTTCCTGGATGTCGTGGATATGACGATGGGTCCAGGACCAGTAGCTCTCGCCTCCTACCTCGAACCGCTTCCCGTCGGGCGTCTCATAAAGGGAAGTGCCGAATTCGTACTGCTTCCATTCCCTGCCGGCACGATCGTACGCCAGGCTCGCAATCGGGGTCATGGTGCGCGCGTCGATCCAGATGCGCCGCTTGCTGTAGGGCGCCCGGGGGTACTTGACCGGTTCCATTTCTATTACGTGCGCTTCCGGCACCAATGAAAAACCTGTGCGGTAGTACTTCGTGCCGCTCCTGCCGCCAACCACCGGCGGCTCCCAGTTGGGCTGGCTGTGGTGCCACCCGCCCCCCTGTCCACCTACCGGCGCAAGCAGCGGAGCCTTTCCAACGACCCTGAAGTTGCCCCAGGTCAGGAAGGGATCTCCCATGGTCCAGGCGTCCGAGGCATAGTAGACAGTTCCGGGGACCTGCGGCTCGAAGCGCTGGTTGGTGGGCAACCGTCGAATCCGCTTGAATGCCGAAATGTAGGCATACAAGTCTGGGAAACGGCGCTGGTCATAGTGCCAGACGTTCAGAAATACCGAGCCCGAAACGTTGGTGGGAGAGGTTAGAAATGCCGAGTTGTATCTGACCTTGTCTTCGTGGCCGGGCATTACCGGCTTCGGATCCAGCACCAGGCGCCCGGTCGGATGCACTTCGGTCTGCACTACCTCGTAGCGGAACAGTTCGTCGCCCTCCGCATTAAGCTCGCGTTCGACCGCGCAGTAGAAGGCGACATCGTGGCGGCCCCAGCTCAACGCAACGCCGGCCATCATTTCCTGCGCCGTCTCCGCGTTCGGGAAGGGGTGGCCGCCGAGCCAAGGTCCGCCGTCGTCAGCGACAATATTGCCCGTCTGGTCGAAACGCGCCCGGCCCTGGTTGTTCAAAGTCGCCTCGATGTATGGCGCCGGATTGAGATGCATGATGTTCGTAGGGGTTGGCAGAACGTCCACGACTCTGCCGTCGTTCTTGATCTGCCAGTAGGCGACGGGCTCCAACAGATCCTTGACTGCATCGACGTTGCTCGCATCCACAACATCGCCGACCCTGACCACTCCGTTGCTGTAGTGCTCGATGGAAAGCGCCTCGTCGGGATACGCGGCCGAGATATCGCCGCTGAAGGCAATGACGTCCCATAGGGGTGCAAGCACGCCCGAGGTGATGACGCCCTGACCCAGCGTCTTCAGAAAGTGGCGCCGCGTGTATTGCTTGTCGTACTTCGCTATACGCATCGCACGTTCAGAAAAAGGAGCTTACCCGGATCGCCAGTTCCTTGTTTGGCTCCAGGGGCCCATAGACATCGTCATTGCCGCCCGAGAACCAGTTGTAGAACACATCCAACTTGAATCGCTGTATCGGTTGCCAGGTCAACGCGGGCTGCACGAACCAGCCGCCGCCGGTATCGTAGGAGACGTTCAGGCTCGCGGAAAGTTCGTTGTTCTTGAACGGTTGGGTCACGGAGGCCAGCAACCAGGACCAGTCGTCCTTGCCGACCAGGGACTGGTGCCTGTCGTTGAAGTCGGACGCGGACCGGTACCAGCCCTGCAACACCAGAAACGTGGACAGCCAGTCCGGACGGAACTTATGGTTCTTCTCAAAAACGAGACCGATGCTAAGCTCGTCGTCCTCGATCACGTTGCCGCCGAAGGGAACAGGTTGCGGCAGCGGAATAGGGCCAAGCCCCGGCGGCGCCACCACACCCGGCGGAGCAAGCACCGTGGCGGGCGTT
>JARRLJ010000076.1:0-8377 GCA_037387025.1 Gemmatimonadales bacterium | reverse complement strand
GGCAGGCCGTCGAGCCGTCGGCAGATCGCACCAACGGCCGCCGCGTTCGTGGGCGCAAGTGTGAAGCCGGGCTTGACCTTCTCGGCTCGTTGGACAAAGAGCGCTACCGAGGGACACTGCCCGAGCGCGTCGATGGACGTGGTGTCCTGGTCCGGCAGCGCCAGTGGCGGCAGCGCGAACTCCGACTCCGCACCGATCTTGAGGGGCGCGCGGCTCGTGGTGATGATCTGCAGCTTTGCACAGCGGGAGACGAGCGCCGCGATGTCGCCGGCGGCGTCGAGTACTTGCTCGAGGTTGTCCAGCACCAGGAGCACGCGGGCGTCGCCGATGACGGTGCAGATGGCGTCGAGCGCCGGGCGGCCGGGTGCCTCGGCGATGTCCAGCGCTATGCCGACCGTGGGCAGCACTTCGGCTGGTTCCACAACCGAAGCCAGTGAGATGAAGGCGGCGCCACCCGCATATTCGGTCTCGAGGCGGCGGAACAGCTCGATCGAGAAGCGTGTTTTGCCCGTGCCACCGTACCCGGTGATGGATAGCACCTGCGCGCCGCCGCGAACAAGGTCCATCGCAGCGGTGAGGGTCTCCTCGCGTCCGAGCAGCGGCGTGGAAGGAGTAGGTGGCGACTTGTGTAATGCACCGGTGCGCGGCGCGCCGCCGACAGTTCCGGCATCGGGCGCGTCCGCCGCCGTCAGCGCTCTGCGCCATTCCTGGACTGTCGCGAAGCGTTCGGAGGGCTCCTTGGCGAGCGCGCGCTCGACCGCGTGCGCAACCGACTTGGTGACGGTCGGTCGGACGGTGCCGAGCACTGGTACCGGCTCGAGCGCGTGGCGCGCCAGGACCGCCATCGGTGTAGGGCCCGTGAAGGGGGGGCTCCCGGCTAGCATCTCGTACACCAAGCAGGCGAGCGAGTAGAGATCGCTGCGGGCATCCACGGTCTCGCCGTTCGCTTGCTCCGGACTCATGTAGTGCGGCGTGCCGATCGCCATCCCGGTAATAGTCAGCTTCTCGCCGGCGGCGGCGGTCACCGCGTGCGCGATCCCGAAGTCGGCGACAATGGCGTGGCCGTTCTCGAGCAGGATGTTCTCCGGCTTGATGTCGCGATGGATCACCCCACGAGCGTGCGCGTAGCTCAGCGCGTCTCCGACGTCATCCGCGATCCGCAGCGCATCGGCGATGGGGAGCTGTGTCTCGCGCGTCAACCGGTCGCGGAGCGACTCCCCCTCGATGTACGGCATCACGTAGAAGAGGCAGTCCGCGACCTCGCCCGAGTCGAACAGGGGGAGGATGTTGGGGTGCCGGAGGTTGGCGGTGGTAGTGATCTCGCGCAGGAACCGATCATGGCCACCTGACGCCAACAGCTCGGGGCGCAGGACCTTCAGCGCTACTTTGCGCTTGTGCTTCAGGTCTTCGGCGAGATAGACGGTGGCCATGCCACCGCTACCGATTTCGCGCTCGATCGAGTAGCGGTCGGCGACTGCTGCTGTGATGCGGTCTATAGGTGATGCCAACTCGAGCAACTCCAGAGTCCGTTGCGCGACAAGAATACGTTGTGGATCCCTAGATTGCCACAAGCAGCCTCGTGAACAAAGTCACAAGGTCAGCGGGGAGCGGGGATTGGAAGTAACAGTTGCAGTCGGTATCGGCGGGCGTAGATTGCAGTAGCTGCCAGATCTTCGCGCGGCCTCGAGCCACATAAAGAAGCCGAGGGAACGATCCCTCGGCTTTCCCGTTTGCAGACTTGAGCGTCGAATCGCGTGAGACGGACCCAAACGTCGTAGCCTAAGGACACAGATGCGTCCGACCACCACTTACTACCTCATTTCTGCGTTGTTCACGCTCGCGGCGGCGCTCATTTGGGGTGTCAACACGCTGTTCCTGCTCGACGCCGGCCTGGATATCTTCGGCGTCTTTCTCGCGAACGCAGCGTTCACGGCTGGCATGGTAGTGTTCGAAGTGCCAACGGGAGTGCTAGCCGACACTGTCGGACGACGCGCGAGCTTTCTGTGGAGCGTCGCTGTGCTGGCCGCCACCACCATCGCCTACGTCCTGGTCGCACGAAGCGGCGGGGGTCTGTTGCCGTTCGCGCTCGTGTCGGTCCTCATGGGACTCGGATTCACGTTCTATTCAGGTGCGGTGGAAGCGTGGTTGGTCGATGCACTCAAGGCCGGTGGTTTCACCGAGAACATGGACTCGGTGTTCGCGCGCGGATCGATCATGAGCGGTTGTGCGATGCTGGTGGGCACGTTGGCCGGAGGTATCCTGGGTGATGCCGACCTGTCTCTCCCCTATGTGGTCCGGTCGTTCGCTCTTGTCGCGGCGTTCGGCGTGGCTTGGATTGCGATGCGGGACCGTGGCTTTACACCCAAGGCATTGACGTTGGGACGAGTGCTGCCGGAAATGCGTACTGTATTGCACCGATCGATCGAACACGGGTGGCGCGTCGCTCCCGTGCGGGCGGTGATGCTGGTGTCGGTGCTGCAGTGGGGATTCATGAGCTGGGCATTCTATGCCTGGCAGCCGTATTTCCTCGAGCTGTTGGGTCGGGACGCCATCTGGGTGGCCGGCGCGGCTGCATCGCTCATCGCCGGAGCAATGATCCTCGGCAACGGCATCGTCGAGTGGTTGTCGCGTTTCTGCGGACGTCGCAGCACGCTGCTCTTGTGGGCGGCCGGCGTCCAGACCGCGGCGGCGGTGGGCATCGGCATCACGGACTCATTCGCCGTAGCGCTGATCCTGTTCGTCTTTTTCGCGGGGGCGATGGGCGTGAGTGGACCCGTCAAGCAGGCACTGTTGCACGCGAGTATTCCGTCGAGCGAGCGCGCGTCGGTCGTTTCGTTCGACTCGATGTTCGGTAACGGCGGCGGCGTCGGGTTCCAGAGCGGACTCGGCTGGTTATCACGCGCGCAGTCCATTGAGATGGGTTACGTCATCGGTGGCGCCGTGACCGTAGTTGCGCTGCCATTGCTCGCGGTGCTACGACGCGCAGCCGGCGCAGCCGATCTCATCGTGGGCCGCAGGGCCGGAATCGAAGCGGCCTGCGCGGCGCAGGGTCTACCACACGTGAGCGGCGTAGACGCGGTGCCGAGGGGATCCGGAGCGGTGCCGGCAGCAGCGGCCGCGGCACCCGAATCGTGACGTGGTAGGATGGATATTTGTGCGCGTCTTACTGCAAGCCCTCAACCAGCCGGGTCAAACTGTCGAACGCGTGTAGTATCTCTTGCGTGTCCACCCTAACTGGTGGAGGATAGCGGAAGATCCGGTTGCGGTACGCGGACAATAGCAGCAATTGGTCACGTTCAGCTGCGTCCAGTGTCACGTGGATGGCCTCCTGCGCGCTCACCCGCGAGCGGCGGCACGAGAACCTGCGGTCCTCCCAGCCGCGGTGCATCCCGGGACTGACGCACTCGAGATCCTCGGCACTCAACAAATCGACGATGTCGGTGAACTGTAACGAGTGGGGCACGCTGATCGCGTCACGGTAGGTGTCCACTTCAGGATTGGGAGTGTCCAACAGCACCCCGATGGTTGCCGGAAACTGATCCTTGATCCGCTGTAGCTTCTGGATCGCTAGGATTTCGGCCGACCTGAGCCCCAGATCGAGCGCCGCACACAGTGAAATGAGATCTTCAGTTGCGGTCTTGCGCGCATCGAGCGCGCCGTTCCACAGTCGAGCAGCCTCTTCCTCAGGGCTCAGATCTATGACTTCCGGAAGTCGTGTCATGTCACTACCTGTCGGTACATCCGGTTCACACCTTGGTTCGTTAGGCCCTACCGCGCGGAATCTCGTGCCACCGGTCCGTCGCCTAACGAACTATTGAACGTTGCGCGCGTAGTCACGGGAACGTGACACTGCCGGCAGCGTGTTCGCTCCGGATGACTCGTCACTATCTCTTCCCTTGCACCCGGTCCGACGTGGCAGGCCACGCAATTACTGCGCATGAGAGTACGATGAGGAATCGTCGGTGGAGCGATCGGATTGAGTCGTCCGCCCGGTCGCAAATCCTGCTGCAATCCCTCGAAGTTGCTGGCCACGAAGAGTTCATCTTCAATCACAAAGACGTGACATTGGCGACACCTGGCCGTCTGGCCGATCTCGGGCGTAGCGGCGTGCGGATTGGCCGGTGCGTACCCAACCCCCTCAACTGATATCCCCTGCGCATCGTGGCACGCACTGCAGGCCGCTCCAAAATCATCGTGTGGGATCGTCGGCGGAGCGCCGTCGTAGGCCCGCCGCGCTGCACGCACACTCGCCGTGGACTTCACCGCCCCGTCGACTTCGGGAACCTCGACCCAGCGCTGCCCACAGCCAACGGTCACGAGCGCGACCGCGGCCAGTGCAAGCCGGATCAGACCTGTTCGATTCGAACCGCGCATTTCTTGAAGTCCGGTTCCTTGCTGATGTTATCCATCGCGTCGAGTGTCAGTGCGTTCGCGAGCTTCGCCTCGTCGAAGAACGGGATGAATGTGGAGCCCCGTGGCGGCTTGCCGCGACCATCGACCTTGGCCGGCAGCTCCACACTGCCGCGACGGCTCACTACCCTGACCATATCACCCGACTTGATGCTCAACTCGGCTGCATCAGCCCGGTTGATCTCCACGTACGCGTTCGGTGCGGCCTGATGCAGCTGCTTCACACGGCGTGTCATCGATCCGGTGTGCCAATGTTCGAGTATCCGACCCGTGCACAGCCAGAATGGATACTCTTCGTCCGGGGATTCAGCTGCCGGATGCCACGGCCGCAGCCAAAGTGCGGCCTTCTCTCCGTAACCCTTCGCCTTGTAGAAGTGAACGCCGCGGCTCTTCTGCACATACGGATCGTGGCCAGCGGCATAGCGATAACGGGTCTCCTGGCCGTTGACCACGGGCCACATCATGCCACGCGTGGCCTTGATCTGCTGGTACGATGCCAGGTCCTTGCCCCCGCCGAGCCCGAACTGGCGGTACTCCTCGTACATCGGCTCGTGCCAGTCGTCTTCCGGCCATGGGAACAGGTTCCCCATACCCATGCGCTTCGCCACTTGGATCACTTGGTACGCGTCCTCCATCGCCTCACCCGGCGGGTCCACCATCTTCTCCCAATGCTGCGTTCTGCGTTCCGAATTTCCGAATACTCCCTCGCGCTCAACCCACCCGGCGGACGGAAGCACCAGGTCCGCCACCTCGGTGCTGGCCGTGGGATAGATGTCGCTCACTATGAGGAACGTTCCGTCGTCTGGATTACGGTCTATTCGATGGAGGTTGGGAATCGATTGCCATGGGTTGGTGGTCTGCACCCACATCACCTTGATGTCCCCGCGCATGAATGCCCGGAACATGTCCATCGTGTGATATCCCGGTCGAGCCGGGATGGTGCCTTCCGGCAGCCCCCAGATCCCCTCTGCCTTGGCACGATGCTCCGGGTTGTTGACGACGTAGTCCGCAGGTAGCCTGTTCGACAACGTGCCCACCTCGCGTGCGGTACCGCATGCCGACGGTTGACCCGTGAGGCTGAACGGATTGGCTCCCGGTCGTGAGATCTTGCCGGTGATGAGATGGAGGTCAGTGATGAGGTTGTTGATCCAGGTGCCACGCACGTGTTGGTTCACACCCATGCACCAAAGACTGACCGTGCCGCGGCCAGGGTCACCGTACATCTCAGCCAGCGCGTGGATCTGTTGTTCCGTAACACCGGAGATCTCACTCACACGCGCCGGCGTGTACTCCTCCAAGAAACGCTCCAACTCAGCGAACGAAGACTCGCGCCCCTGATCGCTGAAGCCGTAACGCTCGGCGGATCCGGCAGAGTGATCTGTCCCCAGCCCATCGGGTCCGAAACAGCCGTATCCGATGCGGTTCAAGTCCTCTATGCCACGCCTGAACACGACGTTCTCCCTGATGAACGCGGTGTCTACGTTGCCCTGTTTCACCAGCAAATGCAGGATGCCGTTGGCGAGCGCCAGATCGCTGTTGGGCGTAAACTGCACGTACATGTCGGCGTAATCGGTAGTCGGGGTTCGCCGGGTGCCGATGTCCACGATGCGTACTCCCGGCTTCTCCCTCTTGTTGGCCAAAATCCGCGAGAACAGCACCGGGTGCATCTCGGCCATGTTGTTGCCCCAGAGGATGAAATCGTCCCCAGCTTCGAAATCCTCGTAGCACCCCATGGGCTCATCACTCTGGAACTGCGTCATGAAGCCCATCACGGCCGACGCCATGCAGAGTCGCGCGTTGGGCTCTACGTTGTTGCTGCGCAGTCCACCGCGGAACCACTTTGTGACCGCATAGCCGTCGTGCACGCCCCACTGCCCCGAACCATAGAACGCGACAGACTCGGGGCCCGTCTGATCCAACGCCTCCTGGTACTTGGACGCAATCAGGTCGAGCGCCTCATCCCACGAAATGCGGCTGAAGCCACGACCATCGTCGTTGCGCAGCATCGGGTAGCGCAGCCGGTCTTCGCCGTACAACATCGCCGGGAGGTGATAGCCTTTGACGCACAGCATGCCGCGATTCACGGGGCTGGCCTCGTCACCTCGAACAGCCATTATGCGACCGTCCTTGAGGCCCACTTCCACACCGCATCCGGTCCCGCAATAGCGACACGGCGCCTTCTTCCAATCGACGGCCAGCGTATCCTGGTTGGCTTCGATTTGCCGAGCTTGTTGCCGGTCACTACAAGAGAACGCCGCTATGCCGGCCGAACCAGTGCCAAGAACCTGTAGGAAGCTTCTACGTTTCATATGGACTCACTCTTCACAGTCATACAGCTTCGAGTCAGCGATTGGGCACGCCGTAGCGCCGCTCCATCTCCCGTCGGATCGCTTCGGCTTGAGCTTCCGCCCCCTCCTCGAACCACACGTGCTCAGTGCGAGATAGGATCTCGTTGATAACGGCGTTGACGCTGTTTGCCGCAGCGCGATCACCCGCGTGCAACGCGATCTCACGCGCCTGCGGGATCAATCCCATGTAGAATCGCTCGGCCACTTCGTACATACCATGCCAGTGCGTGTAGTCGGGAGCCATCATCGCGGCACCGTGACGCGCCCTGCGTCCTTCATGGTGCCACAGATAGAACCATGTCCACTCGATCTCTTCGTCGAACTGAGTCGCGGTACGCAGATCGTTCGCCAGTAGGGAGTTCATGATCTCGAGTCCCGGCTTGGCGAACTTCTCGTTGTAGAGTACCACCAAATCGTCGTACTGCTTGTAGAACGAGTTCACGTAATCGTCAGTGTGACAGTGCGAGCAAACCTCCTTCATCCGATCGCGCTTCTGACTCCAAGAGTCGTGAATCAACTCGCGGCGGACTTCGGGGTCGGTCTCGGTCACGATGTCGTGATTGATATCCGTATCCATCGCGAGGCTAACCGCGGGACGGTTGGTCCACGAGATGCGCTCACCCGGATCGTGCGTTATCCGCCCACCGTTCCTGATATTGCCCGACATATGACAGGTGGCGCATGTGGGAGCGGCAGCGTAGTCCTCACCCAACACCCACTCCTCGGCATCCAGATTCAGCTCTTCCTTCAGATCGCGGTAGGCGATGCCGTGTTTCGATTCCTCGTAAATCTCTTTCTGCGGATGGTCCGGGCCCAGGTGGCACTTGCCGCAGTTCTCGGGTTGCCGAGCACGACGCGGCGAAAAATCGTGCCTACTGTGACATGCGGTGCATGATCCTCTCGAGCCGTCCAAATTCAGGCGACCGATTCCGGTGTTAGGCCACGTGCGTGCGTTGATGAGGGGTTTGCCATTTTCGTCACGCGCGATGCGACCTACGGCATCGAGATTGGTTGGGACGCCGTTCTCGTCAGGCTGGAGTTCGTCCACCGTGATGAGTCCGCCGTCGGCCGCGGTCAGCGCGACCTTGGCTCCATGACATTGCTGGCAACCCGAATTGGCACTCGCGAGACCGTTGACCGCATCGAACGCCCGACCCGGTGTCGGAGAGTGTGGGTTGAAGTCCGTCCGCACACCCTCAACGGTTTCGGCCAGGAAGTTGTCCAGCGACGCCAGGATGTTGCCCCCGGCCGCGTGGTGACTCTGGGCAAATTCGTCCGCCTCAGCGTCATGGCAGTTGGCACAATCCCGCGGTGTGACGATGGTGGCGATGTGAACTCCGTGATGCAGATACGAGTCCGCATCCTCTACCTCGGCATGGTGACAGGAGTAGCAGCCAACACCGCGCTCGGCATGGGTGCTACCTGTCCAGTGTGACACTATGCCAGGGTTCTCTTCTGCGTGGCAGTCCACGCACTCCCTGGAGTCCGCAGGAACGGAGACGTGCGGATCTCTGAGCCCAGCCTCCTCCGCCTTACGTGCGGTCTCCATACGCTGAACGAAAACAAGAGAGAGCAGGAATAGTCCGCCAAGGGCGGCGATTATTATACGTTTTGTCTCG